>NZ_JASGSR010000080.1:0-37473 GCF_040446015.1 Bradyrhizobium sp. INPA03-11B | reverse complement strand
TTCAAAACCGGCCTCGAACACTTCCACGCCGTCGCCGCAGGATGGAGCCTCAGAGATCTGTGCATGCCCTAGTGCTTTCGCAGGGACGACATGTGGAGAGGTTGTGCACGCACTCCTGTGTCATCGCCCGGCTCGACCGGGCGGTCCAGTACGCCGAGGCCTCTCGGCTCAAGCACTGCTGTCTCTGGAATACTGGATCACCCGCTTTCGCGGGTGATGACACCGATTATTTGTCTACTCGCGGTGCCATCGCATAGCGCTAGCTGCGGGAACAGCAGAGGAAATCTTCCGCAGCTGCATATTACTCCACCGCAGCCCCCACCGGCGGTCCGCCCGGCGGGCGGTGCAGGAAGGTGATCGATGCATAGGCGCCGACCCACGAGCCGGCTGCCGCGAAGGCGACATAGAGCCAGTTCTCGGTGTAGCTGATCACCGCATAGGAGGAGAGCACGTACCAGACGCTGCTCCAGGTCGCCGCCGGCACGCGCTTGCGCGCGACGACCGCCGAGGTGAACATGACGTAGACCGCGTCGGTCGCCGCGGTCGCGAGGAAGACGCCGCCGGCGGTGAGGGGATCAATGGCAGCCATTGCAACTCCTGTTCGGGTCGGCCAGAAGGCATGATCCGAAAAAGTGTGAAACGGTTTTCCGAGAAGATCATGCCCAAACAAGGCATGATCCGGAAAAGTGTGAAGCGGTTTTCCGAGAAGGTCATGCCCAAACAAGGCATGACCCGGAAAAGTGTGAAACGGTTTTCCGAAAAGATCATGCCCAAATGAGGGTTTGGATCGGGCATTGCCTTTTTGTCATCATGCTCGGGCATAGATTAATCGCAAAGAGGAATGCGCATGCAGGACATCCGTGAAATCCTTGCCGATGTCTGGACCGGCGCCGGTGGCACGCCGTCCGCGCTGGATGCGGTCACGCTGACCGGCAGCGAGCCGCAACTGCCGTCATCGTTTCGTGTCGCAGCCGCCGCGCAGGCGCCGATCGCCGCGGCCGGCCTTGCGGCGGCCGAGATCTGGAAAGCCCGCAGCGGCGAGACGCAGGATGTCGCGGTCGACATCCGCCATGCCGTCGTGGAATGCCGCAGCGAGCGCTACCTGCGGGTCGACGACAAGCCGCCGCCGCCGGCCTGGGACAAGATCGCCGGCGTCTATCGTGTCCGCGACGGCCGCTTCGTCCGTCTCCACACCAATTTCCCGCATCACCGCGACGCCGTCTGCAAGGTGCTCGGCTGCAACGCCGAGCGTGACGACGTCCAGGCCGCGCTGTTGCAGTGGGACGGCGAGGCGTTCGAGACCGCGGCCTATTCGGCCGGCGGCGTCGTCGCCTTGATGCGCCCACATGACGAGTGGTCGGCAACGCCGCACGCCCGGGAACTGGCGAAGCTGCCGCTGATCTCGATCGAGAAGATCGGCGAGGCCGCGCCGAAGCCGTGGCCCGCCGGGAAGCGGCCGCTGGCCGGCATCCGTGTGCTCGATCTGTCGCGCGTGATTGCCGGTCCCGTCGCCGGCCGCACGCTCGCCGCGCATGGCGCCGACGTGCTCTTGATCTCCGGTCCCGATCTGCCGGCGATTCCCTGGCTCACCATCGACACCGGCCGCGGCAAGCTGACGACGTTCCTCGAGCTGCGCAGCGAGGAGGGGCGGGGCGTGATGCGCGGTCTCGTGGCGCAGGCCGATATTCTCTCCCAGGGCTATCGTCCGCAGGCGATTGCGCGGCTCGGCTTCTCGCCGGAGGAAGCGGCCCGCATCAATCCCGGGATCGTCTATGTGACGCTGTCGGCCTATGGCCACGCCGGTCCGTGGGCGGAGCGGCGCGGTTTCGATTCGCTGGTGCAGACCACGACCGGCTTCAATCACGCCGAGGGGCAGGCGGCCGGCGTCGATGGACCGAAGGAATTGCCGGCCCAGATGCTCGACCACGCCACCGGATATTTCATGGCGTTCGGTGCCAT
Source organism: Bradyrhizobium sp. INPA03-11B (assembly GCF_040446015.1). NCBI lineage: Bacteria > Pseudomonadati > Pseudomonadota > Alphaproteobacteria > Hyphomicrobiales > Nitrobacteraceae > Bradyrhizobium > Bradyrhizobium sp. INPA03-11B. The sequence continues at coordinate 35,514 of NZ_JASGSR010000080.1, read as the reverse complement.
GATGGCCAAGGCCCGCCAGGCGCGGGAAGGCGGCAGCTGGCACGTCCGGGTGTCGCTGGCGCAAACCGGGCGCTGGCTGTGGAATCTCGGCCGCCTCGAGGCGGGCCTCGCGACCGAGGACCTCAAGGCGGAAGCGGTGCTGCCCTTTATCGAGCGGTTGCCGTCCGGTTTTGGCACGCTGAGCTCGGTCCGGCACGCCGCCGTCCTGTCGAGGACCCCGGCGCATTGGTCCCGTCCGGCCATGCCGCTCGGCAGCAATCCCCCGGAGTTTCCCGGATGAGACATTCAGCCACCGTTCAGGGTATCCGAACTTTAACGACGCGCACCGCCGAAGTGCGATTTTTAGGTTGTTTGCAACGCCAATTCGGCACTATTAGCGCACCGCTGGGGCCGTCCCGCCGGAAGCTGCAACGATCGACCCTGCGGACCGCATGCTGAAAGAGTTTACCAAGAGAATGCAGAGCTTTAGCCGCCCGCGCCTGCTCGTGGCCGCGGCCGTGCTGGTGGTCGCCTGTGCCGGCGCCTATGGCTACACCCGTTTCGGCTCGGAAAAGCAGGCGCCGTCGGAAGTCTCCAGCCAGTCCCGCAAGGGGGGCACGCGCTATACGCCGTCGGCCGCCGAGTGGGCCAGCCTGACCTTCTAGGCTGTGGCCGAGCATACCTTCCGCTCCGAGCTGGTGACCGAGGGCAAGATCGGGATCGATGAGGACCGTTCCACCCCGGTCTACTCGCCCTATACCGGACGGGTGACCCGCCTGCTGGTGCGGCCGGGCGATATCGTCGTGAAGGGGCAGCCGCTGTTCGTGATCGAAGCGGCAGACACCGTGCAGGCGCAGAACGACTATGTCGCCGCGATGACCGGTCTCAACAAGGCCCAGTCGGCGCTCGACCTGGCGCAGATCCAGGAAAAGCGCGCCAAGGACCTGTCCGAGGGCAAGGCGATCCCGCTGAAGGATTACCAGACTGCGCAGGCGGCGCTGGTGCAGGCGCAGAACGATGCGCGCTCGGCGCAGACGCTGCTGGAAGCCGCGCAGAACAAGCTGCACATCCTCGGCTTCGGCGACGAAGCCATCACGACCTTGCAGCAGAAGGGCCGCCTCAATCCGGAGACGACGGTGTTCGCGCCGATCGGCGGCACCGTGGTCCAGCGCAAGGCCGGCCCCGGCCAGTATGTCTCGACCGGCGCCAGCGATCCGGTCTACGTGATCGGCGATCTCTCGACGGTCTGGCTGATCGCCTTTGTCCGCGAATCCGATGCCGACAATGTCGCGATCGGGCAGGACCTCAGCTTCAGCGTGATGGCGCTGCCCGGCAAGGTGCTGAATGCCCGGGTCAACTATGTCGCCGCCGCGATCGATGCGACCTCGCGCCGGCTGCTGGTCCGCGCCACCATCGACAACGCGGACAACCGGCTGAAGCCCGAGATGTTCGCCAATGTGACGCTGTATTCGAAGAGCGATCACCCGGCGGTCGGCGTGCCGAAGCAGGCGCTGATCTACGAGGGCGATCAGGTTCGCGTCTGGGTCGCGAGGGCCGATGACAAGACCATCGAGCTGCGCCAGATCAAGCCCGGCCTCATCAATGGCGACCTCGTCGAGGTGGCCGGCAATCTCAAGCCGGGCGAGCAGATCGTGACGAAGGGAAGCCTCTTCATCGACCGCGCCGCATCTGGCACTTGAGACGCATGATCCGGAAAAACGGGACCCGGCTTTCCGGATCGACCATGCCCAACACGACAAATCCTCACCGTTGAAAGTGCCGATCTGAATGGATCGCCTCGTCGCCCTTGCCGTCAATCGCCGCTACTTGATGGTGGCCATGTTCGTCGCCGTCTTCGTCGGCGGCCTGCTTGCGTTCAAGCAGCTCAACATCGAGGCCTATCCCGATCCGACCCCGCCGATGGTCGACATCGTGACGCAGAGCCCGGGCCTGTCGGCCGAGGAGATCGAGCGCTACATCACGATCCCGATCGAGACCCAGGTCGCCGGCATCAAGAACCTGAAGACCATCCGCACCATCTCGCTGTACGGTCTGTCCGACGTCAAGCTGCAGTTCTCCTTCGACTACACTTATGACGAGGCGCTGCAGCAGGTGCTCAACCGCCTGTCGCAGCTCGCGCCGCTGCCTGGCAACGTGCAGCCCGGCATCTCGCCGACAAGCCCGATCGGTGAAATCTTCCGCTATCGTCTCAAGGGGCCGCCGAACTACAGCGTGCTCGACCTCAAGACGCTGCAGGACTGGGTGCTGCAACGTCGCTTCCGCGCGGTGCCGGGCGTGATCGACGTCACCGGCTGGGGCGGCAAGACCAAGACCTATGAGATCCAGGTCGACTTCAACAAGCTGGTCGCCAACGGCCTGACCCTGCCGCAGGTGCTGCAGGCGGTCTCCAACGCCAACATCAATGTCGGCGGCAACACCGTGAACATCGGCTCGCAATCGGCCGTGGTGCGCGGCGTCGGCCTGATCCGCTCGATCGACGATCTCGCCAACACCATGATCTCGCAGTCCGGCGGCAATCCGGTGCTGGTCAGGGACGTCGGCGCCGTCACGATCGGCGAGAAGCCGCGGCTCGGCATCGCCGGCATCGACAGTGACGACGACATCGTGCAGGGCATCGTGCTGATGCGCCGTGGCGAGCAGAGCTCGCCGACGATTGCCCGCGTCGAGCAACTGGTCAACCAGATCAACAATTCCTCGATCCTGCCCCCGGGCGTCAAGATCGAACGCATCTACGACCGCAAGGATCTGATCGAGCTCACCACCCACACCGTGCTGCACAACATGGTGGTCGGCATCCTCTTGATCGTGCTGTTGCAGTGGATATTCCTCGGCGATCTGCGCAGCGCGCTGATCGTCGGCGCGACGATCCCGTTCGCGCTGTTCTTCGCCGTGATCATCCTGGTGCTGCGCGGCGAATCCGCCAATCTGCTGTCGGTCGGCGCGATCGATTTCGGCCTGATCGTCGACGCCACCGTGATCATGGTGGAGGCGATCTTCCGCCGGCTGTCGCAGACCACGGCACTGTCGGACGAGGAGCGAAGCCACATCTCCGAGGACACGGTGATGGGGATGAAGAGCCACGCCATCTTCTCTGCTGCCGCCGACGTGTCGCGCTCGATCTTCTTCGCCGCCACCATCATCGTCGCCGCGTTCCTGCCGCTGTTCACGCTCGGCGGCGTCGAGGGCAACATCTTCGGCCCGATGGCGCGGACCTATGCCTATGCATTGGCGGGCGGATTGCTGGCGACGTTCACCATCACGCCGGCGCTGAGCGCGATCATCCTGCCGGCGCATATCCACGAAACCGAGACCTGGATCGTCAAGAAGCTCGATGCGATCTACCTGCCGGCGTTGAACTGGGCGATCGGCAACCGCAAGGTCGTGATGGCCGGCGCCGCCGGCCTCGTGGTCATGACCATCATCTTCGTCCGGTTCCTCGGCCTCGAATTCCTGCCCAAGCTGGAAGAGGGCAATTTGTGGATTCGCGCCACGCTGCCGCCGACGATCTCGCTGCAGGAAGGCAATGCCTATGTCAACGAGATGCGCAAGCTGATCCGCAGCCGGCCCGAGGTGGTGTCGGTGGTGTCGCAGCACGGCCGTCCCGACGACGGCACCGACGCCGCAGGCTTCTTCAATGCCGAATTCTTCGCGCCGCTGAAGCCGGCGAGCGAGTGGCCTACCACCCACGACAAGGACGTGCTGACCGCGCAATTGCTGGCGCAGTTGCAGGACAAATTCCCGGGCGTCGAATTCAATTTCTCGCAATACCTGCAGGACAACGTCTCGGAGGCGGTGTCGGGTGTGAAGGGCGAAAATTCGATCAAGCTCTATGGCAATGATTTGCAGGCGCTGAGCGACACCGCCAACAAGATCAAATCCGTGTTGTCGACGGTGCAAGGCGTTACCGACCTCGCGGTGTTCACCTCGCTCGGCCAGCCGACCATCCAGATCGACGTCGACCGTGCGCGGGCGGCGCGCTACGGCCTGTCCCCTGGCGATATCAATGCCACGATCAAGGTGGCGGTCGGCGGCGACAGCGCCGGCGATCTCTATGAACCCGGCAGCGACCGGCACTTCCCGATCATCGTTCGCCTCGCACCGGAATATCGCAAGAGCGCGGAAGCGATCCAGAACCTCAGGATCGGCGTGGCGAACGCCAATGGTGGGATCACGCAGATCCCGCTCTCTGAAGTGGCTTCGATCAAGCTAATCTCCGGCGCGGCCTACATCTATCGCGAGCAGCAGGAGCGCTATCTGCCGATCAAGTTCTCGGTGCGTGACCGCGACCTCGGCAGCGCGATCCTCGAGGCGCAGCAAAAGGTCAACGAGCAGGTGCAATTGCCGCCGGGATCGCGTCTGGAATGGGTCGGCGAGTTCGGCAATTTGCAGGACGCGATCAAACGGCTGTCGATCGTGGTGCCGATCAGCCTCGTGCTGATCGCGGTGCTGCTGTTCCTCAATTTCGGGTCGATGGTCGACACCATGCTCGCGATGAGCGTGATCCCGATGGCGATCTTCGGTGGTGTGCTCGGGCTTTTGATCTCGGGCATTCCGTTCAGCGTGTCGGCCGCGATCGGCTTCATCGCGCTGTTCGGCATCGCCGTGATGGACGGCATCATCATCCTGTCGCAGTTCAACCAGCTGATCGACGAAGGTTATGACCGGATGCGCGCTGTGATCCGCACCGGCGAGCTGCAGCTTCGTCCGGTGCTGATGACCTGCGTCGTGGCGGGCGTCGGCCTGCTGCCGGCGGCGGTGTCGGAGGGCATCGGCTCGCAGGTGCAGAAGCCGCTCGCCATCGTCGTCGTCACCGGAATGATGCTGGCGCCGCTGGTGATCCTGATCACGCTGCCGGTGCTGATCTCCTACTTCTCGCGCCGGCCGCGCGACAACATCAGGTGAAGCCGTAGAGCCGCGCCGGATTGTCGACCAGGATCGCCTTGCGCACCGCGGCGTCCGGCGCCCAAACCGGGAGCTGGTTGAGGAGGCGGCCGTCGTCGATCTGGTACAGCGGCGTCACGTCGGTGACCTTCTTGCCCGCCGGCGTCACCGAATCCGGGTGCGGCCAGTCGGTGCCCCAGACGATGCGCTCGGCATTGGCGGCGATCAGTGCCTGGGCCAGCGGCGTCGCATCGGCATAGTCGGGCGCGAGCTTCGAAGCGCGGTAGGCGCCGGAGATCTTGACATACGCCTTGCCGGATTTGACCAGCGCGAGCAGGTCGTCAAATCCCGGCTGACTCGTACCCAGCGCGGCCTCGGCGCCGCCGAAATGGTCGAACACCACAGGTACCGGCGCTGCCGCGACCAGGTCCTTGATCGCAGTGATCATCGCGAGGCTGGTGAACAGCTGGACATGCCAGCCGCGCGCCTTCATCCGCTCGATCGCCGCCGAGAAGCGTTGCCGGCCGACATTGGGATCGTTGACACCGCCGGTCGCAAGGTTGAGGCGGATGCCGCGGAAGCCGGCCTTCTGCATTGCATCGAGATCGCTCTCGCTGGTCTTGTCGTCGATCACGGCGACGCCGCGCGCCGTCGGGCCGCGGGCCGTCATGCCGAACAGGGTCGACGAATTGTCGGGGCCGTAGACGCTCGGCGTCACGATCACCACGCGTTCGACATGCAGCGCCTTGTGCAGCGCGCTCATGTCCTCCGGCGAGGCCGGTTCCGGCGTATAGACGCGGCCGGCGAAGAACGGGAATTTCTCGGGGTCGCCATGGATGTGGGTGTGGCAGTCGCATGCACCGGCAGGCACGTCGAAGTTCACCGGGGTCGATGGTTGCGATGCCTTGGAAAATGCGTTGCTGCTGGTCATGGTCACTCCCGCTGCGATGGAAGCCAGCATCATACTGCGTCGCGTCAGCATTGGACGTCTCCCTGCGTGCTCGGCTGTTATGCGCGGACTCCGCGCACCGGCATTGTTGATGGCCGGCGGGGGCGGAGGTTATTGGCGGTGAGAGTGGGCGGAAAGGGCCGGTTCGCGCTGCGACCGGTTCCACGAGGCCTATTGTCCCGACGGCGTGCGCAGGCCGTGCCAGGCGTCGCGCACCTGATGGTAGTGCACCTCGGGCAGGTAGTCGGGCGTCTTGAGATTGAGCGTCTTGACGTCAAGGCGTCCGATCGCGCTGAGCAATGTGTAGGAGGCGATCACGCGGTCGCGCTGCGCACCGATCAGCCGTGCCCGCGCCGTGATCAGATCCTGCTGCGCGTTGAGGACGTCGACCGTGGTGCGCTGGCCGCCGGCGGCTTCCTTCTGCACGCCGGCCAGCGCGACCTCGGCAGCCTTGACCTCGGACTCCGAGGCCGACACCGCGATCTTGGCGCCTTCGTTGGCGACCCAAGCGCTGACCACGGCGGTCTTGGCCTGATTGCGGACCTGGTCGAGCACGAGGCGGCTCTGCGCGGCCACTTCCTTGGCCTGTCGGGTCTGCGAGGCCGCGGTGCCGCCGTCATAGATCGGCTGCGTGACCTGGCCAATCACCGAGGCCTGGTCGGTTCCGAACGTGCCGAGCGTCTGGTCGCTGTCGCGGCTGCGGCTGACGCTGCCTTGCAGGGTGACGTTCGGCATCAGGCTGCTCTCGGCGACGCGGATCGAGGTCGAGGCGACGTCGACATCGAAGCCGGCCGCGGTCACAGCGGGATGCTCGCGCAGCGCAAGCGCGATCGCATCCTCGCGGCTGCGCGGCAGCAGCCGGTCGGTGGTTTCCGCCGGCCGCAATTGCGACGGCGCGTTGCCGACCACCTGCGCATAGGTGGCCTGGCTGATCGCGTAGTTGACCTCGGCGGCGTTGAGATCGGCGAGGCCGCGGTTGAGGCGTGCCTCGGCCTGGGCCGTATCGGTCGGCGTGACGTCGCCGGCATTGAGGCGGCGCTGCGTGATCGCCTGGGTCTCCTTCAGGAAGGCGACGTTGGACCGCTGCGCCTCGACCAGGGTCTGGTTGGCCAGCACGTTGGTATAGGCGGTGACGGCGTCGAGCAGCACGCCCTGGCCGACATTGCGCAGCGCCTCGCGGCCGGATTGCACCTGCAACTCGGCGACGCGGACGCTGTTGGCGGTCTTGAAGCCGTTGAACAGGGTCTGGGTCACCGTGACCCCGATCTGCCACGGCTTCAGCGTCGCGGTCTGGATGACGTTGCCGGGCAGCTGGTCGCGCACCGCCTGAAGGCCGACAGAGAGGCCGGCGCTGACCTGAGGACGATAGCCGGCCAGCGCCTGCGGCACGTTCTCGTCGGTGGCGCGCTGGCGTGCCCGCTCGGCATTGAGCTGCGGATTGGTCTGGTAGGCCTTGACCAGGGCTTCCGGCAGGCTCTCGGCGCGGGCAGCGGTGTCAGCCAGCAGCGCGCATGCCAGCGCGCCAAGGCCGATGCCCGACAAAAGCACGCGCCTCGCTACGTCGCCAATACCAGCGGCACGTTCAACCATGTGATCCCGCACACCAAACCCCGGCAGTCCGCCTCCGCCGACGCCGTCGACACATCTACCTGTTTACGGGGCGGCGCCGCCACAGGCAAACCGCCCCGCGACATCTGCACATCATTTCGGTTGTTGTCTGTTGCCGGTTCGTCACAGGCGAACGCGACTGTCATATGAAGTATAAATTCGAACCGCCGGGCGCCGATTCCGCGGCGCCGGTTATCCACTGTCTCCGCCGGGTCCATTGCTGATGCCCATACTGTTCTCCGACCCCGAGGCAATCGCGGAGCACATCATTCGTGACGTCGGAACCGAACTGGTGGTCGGGCTGCCGCTCGGCCTCGGCAAGGCTAACCACATCGTCAACGCGCTGTATGCGCGGGCGGTGGCCGACCGCTCCATCAACCTGACGCTGTTCTCCGCGTTGACGCTGGAAAAACCGAAGCCGAAGAGCCTGCTCGAACAGCGCTTCATCGGTCCGGTGATCGATCGCCTGTTTGGCGGTTACCCGGATCTCGCCTATGCGGATGCGCTGCACCGCGGTGCGCTTCCGCCCAACATCAAGGTGATCGAGTTCTTCTTCCTCGCGGGGCAGTGGCTGTATCAGCCGTTCGCACAGCAGCACTACATTTCCGCAAATTACACCCACGCGGCGTCGTATCTGCTGTCGCGCGGACTGAATGTCGTCCCGCAGCTGGTCGCCAAGCGCGTGGTCGACGGCGTGCCGCGTTATAGCCTGAGCTGCAACACCGACACGACGCTCGACGTGCTGCGCGCCCGCGCGCAGGGGCGGGCGTCATTCAAGCTGGTCGCCCAGGTCAATTCCGAGCTGCCGTTCATGCCCGGACGCGGCGATCTGCCGGCCGATGAATTCGCCGCGGTGCTCGACGGTCCGAATACCGATTTCCCGCTGTTCGCGCCGCCGTCCGAGCCGATCAGCGACACCAAATATGCGATCGGATTGCATGCCGCCGGTCTGGTCCGCGACGGCGGCACGCTGCAGATAGGCATCGGGCAGGTCGGCGATGCGCTTGCGCAGGGCCTCGTGGTCCGGCACCGCGACAACGTGCAATTCCACGGCATCATCCGGCGCCTTGCGCCTGGCACCGCGCAGCTCGCAGCGGCTGAGGCCGGGCCGTTCGAGAAGGGCCTCTATGGCGTTAGCGAGATGCTGTTCGAGGCGTTCCTCGGGCTGATCGACGCCGGCATCCTCAAGCGCGATATTGGCGGCGTGATCCTGCACGGCGCATTCTTCCTGGGGCCGCAATCCTTCTATCGCGCGCTGCGCGAGATGAAGCCCGAGCAGCTGGCGCAAATCCAGATGATGCCGGTGTCCTTCACCAACGAGATCTTCGGCGACGAGGACGGCAAGCGCCGTGCCCGTGTCGATGCGCGCTTTGTCAACAACGCGATGATGGCGACGCTGCTCGGCGCTGCAATCTCGGACGGGCTCGACAACGGTCAGGTCGTGAGCGGCGTCGGCGGCCAGTACAATTTCGTGGCGCAGGCATTCGCGCTCGAAGGCGCGCGCTCGGTGCTGGCGCTGGAGGCAACCCATCAGTCCGGCAGGCAGGCGCAGTCGAACATCCGCTGGTCCTATGGCCACGAGACCATCCCGCGTCACCTGCGCGATATCTTCGTCACCGAATATGGCGTCGCTGATACGCGTGGAAAATCCGACGCGGACGTGATCGCCGCGATGCTGGAGGTGTCCGACTCGCGTTTCCAAAGCGAGCTGATGCGGCAGGCCAAGGATGCCGGCAAGCTGCCGCGTGATCACGAAATCCCCACCGCTTACCGCGAAAATTATCCCGAGCGGATCAGCACTGCGCTGAAGCCCGCGCGCGAAGCGGGCCTGCTGCCGTCATTCCCATTCGGCAGCGACTTCACCGACGTCGAGCAACGGCTGATTCCAGCGCTGCAGATCTTGCAGCAGGCGCAGCGCACGCCGCTGCAACTCGCCGGCCTGCTGTGGCAGGGCATGCGGCATCCGCCCGATGCCGCCGACCGCGAATGCCTGGCGCGGCTCGGCCTCGACAAGCCGACCCACTTCGCCGAGCGCGCCTATCGCGCGCTCGTCACCGCGGCATTGCAACGGAGCCGGGGGAGCAACGCATGATCCGGAAAAGTGCGAAGCGGTTTTCCGATGAGATCATGCGCAAACAAAAAGCTAAAGCGCGATGACGCTTCAACCTGATCTCATCGCGCTTTAGCGGTTCTTGTTGACCGGCTTGCGCTTCTCGATGAAAGCCGCCATGCCCTCGGAGCGATCCTCAAGCGCGAAGGTCGAGTGGAACAGGTTGCGCTCGACATTCATGCCTTCCGAAAGCGGCGTCTCGAACGCGCGGTTGATGGCTTCCTTGGCCATCGCGGCGGCCGGACGCGACATCGAGGCGATCTTCTCGGCCGCGGCGAGCGCTTCTTCCTGCAGCTTGTCGGCCGGAACGATCCGCGACACCAGGCCCGAGCGCTCGGCTTCCGCCGCATCCATCATCCGCCCGGTCAGGCAGAGATCCATTGCCTTCGACTTGCCGATCGCGCGGGTCAGGCGTTGTGTGCCGCCGATGCCCGGGATGGTGCCGAGGGTGATTTCCGGCTGGCCGAACTTGGCGGTGTCGGCGGCGATGATGATGTCGCACATCATCGCAAGCTCGCAGCCGCCGCCGAGCGCGTAACCCGCGACCGCCGCGATGGTCGGCTTGCGGCAACGCGCGACGCGGTCGCCGCCGATGGCGGTGAAGTCGCTGTTGAACATGTCGATGAAGCCCTTCGGCTGCATCTCCTTGATGTCGGCGCCGGCGGCAAAGGCCTTCTCGCTGCCGGTGATCAGGATGCAGCCGATCTTGTCGTCGGCCTCGAGATCGTCGACCGCCGCGGCGATCTCGCGGAACACGCCGAACGACAGCGCATTCAGCATTTTCGGCCGGTTCAGCGTGATGACGCCGACCGATCCCTTGCTTTCGACGATGATGAATTCGAACGTAGCCATGACGCAAACCCCGTGCCTGATTTGGCGGGCAATGTGCCCGCTGGCGGGATACGCTTCAAGTGGCTGAAGCGAGGCTTTGGGCCGCGGTGCGGCGCTACCCAGCGCCGCAAGCCGCAAGCGCCTCGGCTAGGCCATGAACATCCGCGCGGCGGAGGCCACCGTGAGCAGGGCGCCGAAGCCGATGAAGATCTTGCCGATCAGCGAGGTCTGGTCCCAGCTCGCACTGTCGCTGCTCGCCAGAACCGGGGCCGGCTTGGGTGCCGCTGCGGCGGCGGGCGGCGGCTGCACAGCCGGCGCCTCCTGCTGGGCGGTCTGTGGCGGGACCGGTTGCGGTTGTTCCGCCGGCTGCTCCTGCTGCAGGGCCCGGTCGAGGTCGTTGAGCTGGTCGGATGCGACCACGCTGCCGTCGGGTTGCGCGTCGGCGGGCTTGTCGGAGGCAGCCAGCACCGGATTGAGGCTGGCGGGCGGGGTGCTCGCATTGCCGTCGCCGGAGGTCAGCTCCGCATTGGCATTGGCGACCGTGGCCGGCATGCCGGCCGACGTCACGCTGCCGGCATCCTTGCTGGCCGTCTTCCTGCTCTCGGATTTGTCAGCCGACTTGTCGGCGGTCTTGGAGGAGCTGTGACGCGCATGGCGGCGGACATGTCGCGAACTCTGTTGCGCGGATTTGTCGTTCGTTGCGTTGTCGGATTTCGATGCCGATGCGTCCGATCCGGCCGCATGCGCCGGCAACGGAACAGCGAGACACATGGCAAGCCCGGTCAGCCCTGTCGCGACCACCAAGGCCAAGCGCCCATTGGCTTTGATCTTCATTCTGATGATCTCCCCATTTCGCCCGTCCCAAAGCCGAAATGAGACCCCGCTGCGTGTCCACACCGGGGCAAAAAAAGGGAATCTTCGGGCCTCAGGGGGCAAAAGCTGGGCAATTTCGTCCCAGCGGGTGATCGGCTACGGCACCCCGATGCTTGTCGGACCGATCGGTGTTATGAGCCGTGGCGTCTGGAAACCCGCCGGAGCGATTCTTTGCGCCCGATCTCCGCGCGGCCTGACCGGAGGATCGCGATCACGAATTCGTGATATTCTTGGTTGACCGCGTAACGAACTGAAAGATCGGCCGAATTGCAATTCAGGAGCCTGCGTGCGCGAACGTGAGGATGAATGGACCGACCTGATGCGGTCGGCCATTTCTGGCGATGACGCGGCGTATCATCGCCTGCTCAAGGCCATCACGCCGGTACTCCGTGCCGCGGCGCGACGTGGCTTGGCGCGCGCGGGACAACCGGTCGATCAGTCCGAGGACATCGTGCAGGACATCTTGTTGGCGGTGCATTTGAAGCGACAGACCTGGGACAGCAGCGCCCCGTTCGCTCCGTGGCTGTTCGCGATCGCGCGCAACAAGCTGATCGACGCGCTGCGCCGCCGCGGCAAGCGCATCTTCGTCAACATCGATGATTTCGCCGAGACGCTGCCGGGGCAAACGCCGGAGCCGACCGCATCGCCCAGCGAGGTCACCGCCCAGTTGCAGGCGTTGCCGGCGCGGCAGCGCGACGTGCTGCAATCGATTGCGGTCGACAGCGCCTCGATCAAGGATACCGCGGCGAAATTCTCGATGACCGAGGGCGCGGTGCGGGTCGCGCTGCATCGCGGGCTTGCGAGCCTCACCGCGAAATTACGGGACCGATGAGCATGGATACCGATCAACTCATTCGAACCCTTGCCGCCGACAATGCGTATCGTGCGCGCCCGATCGGTCTTGCGCTGATGCTGGCGCTGCTGGCGGCGGCGCCGGTGTCGCTCTTGATCTTCTTCGCCGAGCTCGGCGTGCGGCCCGACGTGATGACCGCGATGCATAATCCGTTCTTCGACCTGAAGTTTGCGGTGACGCTGGCGCTCGCCGCTTCGGCGATCGCGGTCAGCCTGCACCTGTCACGGCCGGAAGCCTCGCTGCGCAGCTTCGGCTGGTGGCTGCTGATTCCCGCCGGCATCCTCGTTGCCGCGATCAGCGGCGAGATGATGATGCCGCAGCGCACGCCGATGATGACGCGGCTGATCGGCAAGAACTCGATGGCGTGCATGACTGCGATCCCCGCGATGTCGCTGCCGCTGCTGGTCGGCGCGCTGTATGGGCTGCGGCAGGGCGCGCCGGCGCGGCCTGCGGTCGCCGGCGCGGTGGCGGGCCTGCTCTGCGCAGGCCTCGCGGCCACCGTCTATGCGTCGCATTGCACCGACGACTCGCCGCTGTTCGTCGCCACTTGGTACACACTGGCGACCGCGATCGTCGCGAGCGTCGGCGCGCTGATGGGGACGCGGGCGCTGCGGTACTGACTGCTTGTAGCCCGGATGGAGCGGAGCGAAATCCGGGGTTTTTGTCAGCGGACAGACTGGTCCCGGATTGCGCTGCGCTTCATCCGGGCTACATCAAAATCAGGCCGCGGGCGCGGATTGCTGCATGCGATGGAAGCGCAGCACCTGCTGCGCGGTCGATGGCCGCAGCCGCTCATAGGTGTCCTTGCAGGCCTGCAGGTCGGTCGGCTCTCCGCCCGAGATGTCGTCGCGCAGATTGATGATCGATCGCACCGTCGACCATGACAGGCCCGACACCTTGGCCAGGATCATGACGCCCTCGGCGCGGGTTTCGATCATCATGTTCTCGGCGATGCTGACCGAGACGTTGGCGAGCGCGGCAAGCGAGGCGTTGGTCTCGTCGAACTTGCCGGCCTCGGCGAAGGCCGCGAGCTGGAATTCGTCGAGCCGGCCGTCCTGGTAGAGCGACTTGACCAGCGCATGCGCAATCGTGGTGTCCGGCGTCACGCCGGAGGGTGCCGAGCGCGCGCGTCGCGTCGCTTCCTTCACCGCGATCGGAATCTCCTTGGCCTGTTGCGGATTGGCAGCCTCGAGCCGCTGCCTGACCGTGTCGGACGCCTTCGCGACCAGCTTGAGATAGAGATGCCGCGGGATGTTCGGGCGCAGGCCGACGCAGGTCGACAGATTGTCGTCGCCCTCGGCGCGGCTGACCAGGCGGGTGAAGCCGCGCTCGGTGAACTCCGCGCCGGGATTGTTGACCGCGCTCTGGATCACCTCGTCATTGCCGCGCAGCACCAGCACGTCGGTGACGGCGCCGCTCAGCGTCTTGCGGTTGGAGATCGCGAGCAGATGCGCCTGGCTCTTGCTGCGCGCGGTCTCGATCAGGGTGTCGTCGTCGAGCCGCGGCGACAGCGTCAGCACGGGGCCTGCGACCTCGATCAGATCGTCGAATGCCAGCGTGCGGATGGTCTGCGGCGGCGCGGTGTCGATCGGGGCGAGACGGTTGGCGAGCAGCGCCTTGGCCGAGTTCTCGATGTGCTCGAGCAGGCATTGGAAAACGTCGTCGAACAGCACGATCTGCTCGTTGGAATAGTTCACCGAGCCGTTGATGAAGAGGTCCGTCACGCGGCGCAGCGTCTCTACACGGCGTGCAACGGTGCCGTGCGCAAGCGTCGTCTGCAGCTCGTCGAGCAGACTTTCGGGGGCGGTCTCGGGCTTCAAACTCATGACTCTGTCCTGGAGCGATGGCGACGGATTCTCCGCCGCCGTATAGGAAATGAAAGATCAGGCGCTGGCGATGCGGTTGCGTCCCCTGGCCTTGGCTGCGTAAAGCGCGCCGTCGGCGCGGGCGAGTAATGTGTCGGAGTTTTCGTTCGGCTTGAGCGTCGTGACGCCTGCGGAGATCGTCACCCGCATGCCGGGCGAGAATGCGCTCCAGTCGAGATCGGCGATGATGGCGCGCAGCCGCTCGAGCGCGCGCATCGCCTGGTCCTGCGAAAGGTCGGGCAGCACCAGCAGGAATTCCTCGCCGCCGTAGCGGCCGAAGCGGTCGATGCTGCGGAGATTGGCGAACATGCCGATCGCGAAGGTGCGCAGCGCCTCGTCCCCGATCGGATGGCCGTAGACGTCGTTGATGCGCTTGAAATGGTCAAGGTCGATCAGTGCCACGGCGCAGGTGCTGCCATTGCGGGCGCAGCGCGCGATCTCGTCCTCGAGGGTGCGCATGATGCTGCGGCGATTGGAGGTGCCGGTCAGCTCGTCGAGCTCGGCCAGCTCCTCGATGCGCCGGTAGGCCTCCTTCAGCTTCACGCCGCTCTGATACAGCGATTGCTGCATCGAGCTCGAGAAGATGCCGAGATACATGCAGCGCCCGATCGTCAGCGCGAACACCAGCATGGTGGCGAGGCGGTCGATCCGGGTGCCGGTCGGCATCCCGATCGCCTTGTCGGTGCCGAGGAACAGCGCGGCGAGGCCCAGCACCATGATGGTCCAGACAACAGCGGTCTGCCGCGCCGAGGTCCGCAGCGCGCCGAAGCCGAACACCACGAACAGGTTGCAGAGGAACAGCACGCCGACTTCCGGCGCGATGTAGGTGAACACCAGCAGGTTCACCATGTTGACGGCCGATTGCGGCGCGACCAGGTAGTGGTCGCGGAAGCGCTCGTGAAAGCCGCGCTCCGAGAGCAGCACATAGACCGCGACGAGGGAGAGGCCGGTCAGGGCATAGCTCGCCGCGACCAGCATCGACGTGGTGCCGGCATGTGCGTAGATCAGCAGCACAGCGGCATCGAGCACGAAGCAGGCGGCGATCATCGATTGGATCTGGCGGCGCTGCCTCGCCCGCCGCGCCAGGCGCTCGACCGTCAGCCTGGGACGGCCGCTTTCCGATGCGCCCGCGACCGGGCTGGGAAGTGACGACGCAGCGCTGCCCATGGTCTCGCCATTGGTGAAATCCGGCGAAAATCTAAGTGGGAAAGCCTTTAGGTTTGGTATCTTTTGGAACCGAATCTCCTCCGGTGGAACCCGGTCATCACCCTTGTTTCGTAAGGGGAATCCGTTCACCGCGGGGGACCGGGAGCGCGCCTGCCGCGAGCTTGCGCCAATGCAGCCTTCGCGACGGCGCTGGCTTGCCGGCCAAGGCTTGGTATGGTCCGGCCGGACGGTGGGCGTCCGCGAGAGTTTTTGGTGTTATGATACCGTTTGTCGAGTCTGCGGCGATTTTTCCTCATTGTGATCGTCGACTGTGTCATAGATCACACATGCGGTCTGGACATTGCCGTAATGTGAAGAATCTTGGCTCTCGCGTCGAACCACGCGCCACCCCCCTCAGACCAACTTTGCGAGACGGCCATTGAGCGCGACACAGGCGGCTTCAGACGAGGTTCTGATCGCTCGGATCGCTCAAGGCGACCGGCTCGCCATGCAGGTGCTGTACGGACGGCATCATGTCAGGGTGTACCGTTTCGGGCTTCGGCTCGTGCGGGACGAACAGGTGGCGGAGGACCTCATCAGCGAGGTCTTTCTGGACGTGTGGCGTCAGGCGGGCAAGTTTGAGGGACGATCCGCCGTTTCAACCTGGCTTCTGGCGATTACCCGGTTCAAGGCGTTGTCTTCGCTGCGGCGAAGGAAAGACGCCGAACTGGACGATGAGGCCGCGAACGCGATCGAGGATACGTCCGACGATCCGGAAACGGTGGTGCAGAAGAAGGACACCGGCGCGACGCTGCGTAAGTGCCTGACGGGACTATCAGCGGAACACCGGGAGATCGTCGATCTTGTCTACTATCACGAGAAATCCGTGGAAGACGTCGCTGAGATCGTCGGGATTCCGGAGAACACCGTGAAGACGCGCCTGTTCTATGCGCGCAAGAAACTTGCCGAGTTGCTGAAGGCAGCCGGTGTCGAGCGAGGTTGGCCATGAAGGCTGCGAGCAACAAGAAGGTGCAGGGTCAAGAACCTGACGATGTCGAGATGCTGCTGCCCTGGCACGCGGCCGGCACGCTGAACGCGCGTGACGCGCGCCGCGTCGAGGACGCGCTCGCTTCCGATCCGGAACTCGCCCGGCAGTATGCCGTCATCCGCGAGGAATATGCCGAGACCATCGGCCTCAACGAGAGCCTCGGTGCGCCCTCGGCGCGCGCCATGCAGAAGCTGTTTGCCGCGATCGATGCCGAGCCGGAGCGCAAGCCGTCGGCGGGGGCACGCATGTCGGCCAGGATCTCGGAGTTCTTTTCGAAATTGTCGCCGCGGACGCTGGCCTGGTCGTCGAGCCTCGGCGCGATCGTGGTGCTGTTGCAGGCGGGCGTGATCGGCGCGGTGCTGATGCGCAGCCAGCCGGCCTCGTTCCAGACCGCCTCGCTCGATGCCGCCGAACAGCGCAGCGCGCCGAGCGCGGCCGTTGCGCCGAGCGCAGCCCCGAGTGCGCCGATCACCCGCGACCTCGGTGCCAGCGTGGCGGCAACGCCGACGCGGCTATTGGTGCAGTTCACGCCGGATGCCAGGATCGCCGACATCACGTCGCTGCTGGAGAATTACCAGGGCTCGATCGTCGACGGGAAGGGCGGCATGTTCCGGCTGCAGTTCCGCGCGATGGACAAGGACAGCGTCGCGTCGCTGATTGCCCGTTTGCAGAAAGAGAAGATCGTCAACCTCGCGGTGGAGACGCCGTAGACTGCGGCTGACGGTTCTGCGCCGACTTGAGGTCACCATGACCGCCAACGGCCGGACCAGATCGACGAACAGAGCGGCCGTCGCGGCCGCGGCGTTGCTGCTGGTTTGCCTGTCTGGTTCGGCCTACCCTCAGAATTTCATGCGATCGCCTGTTGGCAGCGGGCCACAAATGTCGCTCGGTCCGCGGGTCACCCCCGGCATCGGCAGGCCCGGTGGCAACGCTGTCGGCGGATTCGGCGGTATGGCTGGCCGCACGCCGCTGTCGGCCGACCGCGGCCCGGCTGCGTCGTGGACCGACGAGAGCCCGCGATCGGGAATGCGGCCGCCCAATGCACGCTACGCACCCCGTTTCTCCACCGCATGCGACGACGGCGACCGCGGCCAATGCTCCGACCGGCTGGGTGCCGGCAACGGTGGCGGCAAGGGCGCAGCGAAGAAGGGCAGGCCCGGCGGTGGCGGCACGCGCGCGCAGGACGTGGTGGGCACGCGAACCGTACCGAACGAGCTCGTGGCGGAGATCGACGGCGCCTTGACCGAGGCCCAGACCGATGCGCTCGCGCGCCGCCATGGTCTGAGGCGGATTGCCTCGCAGAACATCCCGTTGCTGGGGGCGACCATCGGCCTGTTCCGCATGGCCGGCAATCGCTCGGCCGATGCCGTGAGCCGCGAATTCGCAAGCGACAGCAGCGTCCGCTCCGTGCAGCCGAACTACCGTTACGCGCTGCAGGAACAGAAGCCGCCATCGGGTGGCAATGATCCGGCGCAATACGCGCAGACGCAGCTGCATCTGGCCGAGGCGCACAGGCTGGCGCGCGGAATGAATGTCACCATTGCGGTCATCGATTCCGGCATTGACGCCGCCCATCCGGAACTGGCGAACACGGTCGCGGATACGTTCGATGCGCTCGGCAGCAAGGATGGCCCGCATGCCCACGGCACCGCCATCGCCGGCGCAATCGCCGCGCGCGTCAAACTAACGGGGAGCGCGCCGGAAGTGCGGATCCTGGCGATCCGCGCCTTCGGTGCGGTTGCCGGCGGTGCCGAGAGCACATCCTATGTCATCCTCAGAAGCCTCGACTACGCGGTGGCGCACGGCGCGCAGATCGTGAACATGAGTTTTGCCGGACCGAAGGACGCACTTGTCGAGCGCGCGGTGGCCGCGACTGCGGCGAGGGACGTCGTGCTGGTCGCCGCGGCCGGCAATGCCGGGGCGAAATCGCCTCCGCTGTATCCGGCCGCCTATCCCGACGTGATCACCGTGAGCGGCATCGATGCCGGCGACCGGCTGATGGCAGCATCGAACCGCGGCAGCTATATCGCGCTGGCGGCGCCGGGCGCCGATCTCCTCGTGCCGGTGCCGGACGGCAAGTACACGCTGATGTCGGGCACCTCGTTTTCAGCCGCGTTCGTCAGCGGCATCGCAGCGCTGGTGCTGGAGCGCGGTCCGGCGCTGAAGCCGGCCGACGTGCGGAAGGTCCTGACCAGCACAGCCCGCGATCTCGGGACACCTGGACGCGACGATCTGTTCGGGGCCGGGGAGGCGGACGCGCTTGCCGCGGTGATGGCGGCGACCAGCGCGCCGGTCGCGTCGGCGGTGGACAAACCGCCGCAGCCCGCGCCCACACCGGACGGCAATAACACTTCCGTGAGCCGCGCGTTGAATGAAGGCGCGCCGTCGGTCGCAGCTGATGATTCCGCTGCAAATCACCGGGCTGCGCAGTGATTTTAAGTGCCGGACGCCAGCAGCGGTGCGATGGAACCGGGCGGCGAAAAGGTTAAAAAAATCGCCGACGATTTGAACGTCCGCCTTCCTCTCACGACTTATGTGTGTGGGAGCGGTTTATCCCTCCCCGGCTATATCAGGCGCGAGCGCCCATCCACCCCAAGCGCCCATATGGCTTTGACCCGTCCGGTTGTCCCCCCGGACGGGTCTTTCATTTTGGGGGGTACCTTGCACGACCGACCGACCGGCCGAACGCGGCCGCGGCATCCGGCGCTGCACTGTGTGATCGCGACGGCATGACGGGGCGCGATGGCCGCACCGGTTTGCTGTGGATCTTTTGGCTGCGCCGCGTCGGCAAGCGACGCGCATCGCCATCATGCAAGTCGATGACTTGGCGAAGGTTCGCGCAAGAAACTCCGTAGTAGAGCGGACTTCTTTGATCGCCCGCGGCCGATTAAGAATTTAGTTAGACTTTATTTACCTTTTCCACAGAATATCAGTGTCACGTCCAGTTGATTCGGTTCGGTTGCGTCTGCGTCCGTTTCTTTCCCTGCGGGCAAATTCAATGACACATCGGACCGACGTGGCCAGAGGCCAGGAGATCGTTGCGCGCTGGTGCAACCTCGCCGAGCAAAGGCTGGAGCACCTCAACGAGCTGTTCGAGACCGGACGCTGGCGCCGCTATCACAGTGAGCAAGCCTTTCTCGAGAACATCAGGGAAGCCCGGGCCGCGGTCGACATCTGGCGGGAATTGCTGACTCGTGAAGCCTCGCTCGACAATTCGCCGATCGACCTGTCCTGGCTCGGCCGTGGCAAGTCGAAGCTGCCGCCGCCCGATATCTCGCCGATGCCGGAGCGCCGCGCGGAGGCCGCGACCCTGGCGGAGGCCGCAATGACTGCGGTTGCGGCCGCGTTTGAGACGGCGGCCGAGGTGCTCGAGCGGCCGCCCGTCGTCGCCGACGCGCCGCCGCTGGAGATGCCCCCTGCGGTGATGCCGCCGCCGGTGCTTGACCTCGACACCATCCAGCGACGCTATCCGCTGCTGCGCAACGCGCTGTAGGCGGACGCTCCAGCTATTCTATGATGTCGCGAGATCACCCGCATGCGCGGGTGATGACACCAAAATCCGCGCAAGCGCGCTCCACGTTTGTCGCGAGGGAAAGCCGCTTCGCACTGTTCCGGATCGACCTCTAGCGCCGCACCGCGTTGGCGCCGACCACGAGCTGCGCATATTGCTGGGCGCCGGCCGCCGACAGGTCTGACGTAACAGGGCGGGCGTGGTCGAGCCCGACCACCGCGCCGCGCGGGGTTTCCGAGATCATGTTGTTGTTGATCAGCGCGGAGCCTGCGCCCGGCACCACCGAGACGCCGATGCCGATGAGGGCGTTGCGGACGACATTGCCTGATATCGCGACGTCGCGCAGGTACTTGCCCCAGCCGGCGACGATGCCGAAGGTCGGCGCGTTTTCGATCACATTGCCGGTCACAGTGCTGTCCGCCTCGACATAGATGCCGATGCCGGCCCCGTCGTTCGGATCGGTGCCAACAGGGCGCTTTGGCAACAGATTGCGGATGATGTTGCCCTGGACCACCGCGACGCGGCCGCCTTCGTTGAAATTGCACACGGAGACGCCGATCGCGGCGCCGTCGACGGTATTGTTGGCGATCACAGCGACCTCGAACGAGAACTCCGAGTAGAGCGCGACCTCGCGGACATTGCTGACGCTGTTGTCCGTGATGTGGATGTTGGATGCGGAGTTGCCGCGCACCGCCGAGAAGTCGCAATTGCTGATGCGGTTGCCGCGCACGATCACGTTGCCGGCGCGGAAGGCGTTGATGGCGTTGCCGTACTGTCCAGAGCCGCCGGGGCCGGCCTTGATGTCCTCGATGCGGTTGTCGGCGACGATCGAGCCGTCGTCGCCGATCGCGCTCCGCAGGATCTCGATGCCGTTGTCGCTCGTGCCCTTGATGGTGTTGCGCGAGACGATCAGACCGAGCGCGTCGAACGACACCAATGCCGTCGATGCGATGCCGGTGAAGATGTTGTTGCTGACGTCGCCCGACATCTGCTCGAACCAGATGCCGCTGCCGCCGCTGCCGGTGACCTGGCAATCGGTGATGCGGATGTCGCGGCCGGCCAGGCAATGCACAAGGCCGCGCCGCGCCGGCAGCGGGACGTTGCCGCCGTCGAAGGACAGGCCCATCAGGACGATGCCGCCGGCGCCTTCGGCCTCCAGCAGCGAGGCACCGCCGTTGAACACGAGCCGGCTTGCGCCGCGCACGCCGATCAGCTGGCTGCCGGGCGCCAGCCGCAACAGCCCGCTGCGGTAGACGCCGGGCGGGAACGCCAGCGGCACCTGCGCGCGCGCGGCATCATCGATCGCGCGTTGCAGGTTGCGGGTCTGATCGTCGGGGCTGCTGGGGCGGACGCCATATTGCGTGACGTCGCGGCCGAGCGAGCCGGCAGACTGCGCGGCGCGCACCGCATCCGGCGACATCGCCAGCGCGCCGGCTGCGCCGGCGGCGGATGCTCCAATGAGATGGCGGCGGTTGACGTCCATGGGCATGGCCCTCGCAAACATTCGCGAGCGGTGACGTTCGCGAGTCGAGTGGTAGCGCGAAATGCGGCGTCGCATCGTGAACACGCCGCCGCAGCCGGGCGATTGTTGGCAGTAGGGTTAACTCTCGGTGCAGCCGCTTCACGTTGTCAATCAGCTAAGTGCTCGGTGTCATCACCCGCGAAAGCGGGTGATCCAGTATTCCAGAGACAGTAGTAGCTGAGCCGAGAGGCCGCGGCGTACTGGATCGCCCGGTCGAGCCGGGCGATGACAGTTAAAGATGAGGACGCAGCTTGCTTCCTCACACGATCTGTCTCCGACCAGCATCGCTCACGCGCGCACGGCCTGCCGCGTCAGTTTCACGAACTCCAGCAGCATGGCTTCGCCGGCGTCGACGAGCGCTTCCAGCGTGATGGATGATTTGCCCGGTGCGGCCGTTCCGTCGTGGGCGAGCGGCGGAATATGGACGAACTGTACGAGGCGAAGATCGTTATCGCGGTTTACGGCTTCGATAGCGCGCCAGCTCAGGTAGTTGCAGAGATAGCTGCCGGCATCGCGCGATGCGCGTGCATCGATGCCCGTCGCCAGCGCCGCCCGCAGCAACCTTTCGCTGTGCGGCCCGAACATCATCGCATCGGCGCCGCCTGCGATCGACCCCTTGCGCGCATGCTGGCGGCCGGCGTCGGGAATCCGCGTCGTCACGGCGTTGCGGGCACGGCTTTCGATCCGCAAGTGCGCGCTGCGGCCGGCGAGACCGAACATCAGGAGCGCCTGCGGACGATGGCTTGCGATCAGCTCCGGCAATTCGCGGTCGACGGCCGCGTAGCTGACGTGGAAGATGTGGCTCGACAGCGTAACGTCGTCGAAGGCCGGCCGGCGCAGGGCGACGAGCCGCTTCACCAATGGCATGGTCGGGTTGAACGGCGCACCCGGGAACGGCCCGAAGCCGGTGACGAGGATGCGCAGTCGGCCGCTCAATGCAGCATCTCCGCGATCTGCTCGGCGGCAACCGCGGGCGAGATGCGGCCGCCGGCGACCTCGGCCTCCATCTTCTTCACTTTGGCGCGGATCGCAGCGTCCGAGCGCAGCCGCGCCATCATCCGGCCTTCCAGCATCGACCACATCCACTTCACCTGCTGCTCCCGGCGGCGGGCCGCGAATTCGCCCGAGGCGTTCATCGCGGTGCGGTGGTCGAGGATCTTCTGCCAGAGCTTGTCGAGCCCGGCGCCGGTCAGCGCGGAATAAGTCTCGACCGGCGGATGCCAGTGCTCGGAGCGCGGCGCCAGGATGTGCAGCGCGCTGCGGTAGTCGGCGGCGGCGAGATTGGCGCGCTTGAGGTTGTCGCCATCGGCCTTGTTGATCGCGATCATGTCGGCGAGCTCGACGAGGCCTTTCTTGATGCCCTGCAACTCGTCGCCGGCACCGGGCAGCATCAGCGCGAGGAAGAAATCGGTCATGTCGCAGACTGCGGTCTCGGACTGGCCGATGCCGACGGTCTCGACCAGCACGACGTCGAAGCCGGCGGCCTCGCAGAGCAGCATCGCCTCGCGGGTTTTCGCCGCGACGCCGCCGAGCGTGCCTGACGAAGGAGAGGGGCGGATAAAGGCGGCATCGCTGACGGCAAGCCGCGCCATCCGGGTCTTGTCGCCGAGGATCGAGCCGCCGGTGCGCGCTGAAGAGGGATCGACCGCGAGCACCGCGACCTTGTGGCCGTGCTCGATCAGGAACATGCCGAGCGCATCGATGGTGGTCGACTTGCCGACCCCGGGCGAGCCGGTGATGCCGACCCGCACCGCCTTGCCGGTGTCGGGCAACAGCGCCTGCACCAGCTCGCGCGCGGAGGCCTGGTGGTCGCCGCGCCGGCTCTCGACCAGCGTGATCGCCCGTGCCAGCGCGGCGCGCTGGCCGGCGCGGAGCTGCTGGGCGAGGGCGTGGATGTCGGGGGAGGCAGTTTTCGGCGCAGTCATGGCCATGGTTTACAACGGCCGCCTGTTGCAGGCGAGAGCCGAGTGCTCCGTCGTCCCGGATCGATTGTTGGGATCGGAAATCGGGTGGGTTGACCCGACAGCCGTTCGCTAGATCAGGCTGATGTTCCGCCAAGACCGCGGATCAAGCTTCCGGAGCCTGCCATGACCAGAGCCTATTACAGCACCGTCCTCGATCACCCGCTCGATACCGTGTGGTCGCTGATCCGCGACTTCAACAACTATCCGGCCTATATCGATGGCGTCAGCGAAAGCGTGATCGAGGACGACAGGCGCGGCGACGAGATCGGCGCGATCAGGCGCTTCTGCTATCTCGGGCTGTGGGTCAGGCAACGCCTTGCCGGTCACTCGGACACCCAGCATTCGCTGACCTATGCCAGCATTGAGCAACTGCCGTTCCCGCAGGATACCGGGGCGGATGCACCGAAACCAACCGGCTATGAGGGCACAATGCACCTGCTCCCGATCATCGAGGGCAACCGCACCTTCATCGAATGGTCGGTCAAGCTCGACACGGCGCCCGGCGATGCCGATCGCTGGCTCACCCAGTTCCAGGCCTGGATTCCGGACTGGACAGACTCGCTGATCCGGGCGCTGGCGCGCCGCGAGGTCGCAATCCGCTGAAGAGCGCTATTGCTGATCGTCCGCGTCGCCCTTCGGCCGCGCGCCGGCGAAGATTTTTGCGCCTTGCGGCGTCAGGTACGGCTTCAGCGTCTCCCACGGCACGAAGATCACATATTGGCCTTCAGCGTAGGGGCCGACCGCGTAGGGCGGGTAGTGGAAGGTGAGGCCGGAGCTCTTGCCGGCCTCGGTCGACGGCGCCATGGTCACGGCGCCGATCTTGAGCAGCGTCGGCTTGAGCTCCTTGTACCATTCGGCGGTCGCGGACTCGCCGGCGCCGCGCCGCTTCTTTTCGGCGTTCAGCGCGGCGATGACGGCCTTGCGCATCGCCGTCAGGGTCGGGCCGTTGTCTGCTGTCTCGGTGAAGAAAGGGCGAATGCTGATGCGCTTCTTCTCGGTCGTATCCCACAGGATGGTGTTGACGTCGGAGTTCGGATGCGCACCCAGAGTGTTCATGTAGTCATCGCGCAGCACGCTGACATAGCGGCCGTCGACGATCGAGCGCACCGAATATTTGCGCTCGAAAGAATAGCCGCCGCGTTCCTTGAAGAGATCTGGCTCCTGCTTGCGGTCGGTCGCAGCCTCGGCGGCGTTCTTGTCGATCCACTTCTTGCCTTCGGCGAGGCAATCCGCCGCCAGCGCACTATCGGCCTTGATCTTGTCGTCGAGATAGACGCTGGCCTCGATGCTCGCATTCTTGATGGTGGCGTCGGGCTTTTGATCGGCGGCGCGCGCCGGAAGGCAGAGGCAGGCCACGAGGCCGGCAAGGCCCATGATGCGGGCAGGCGTCATCAAGCGGGCGGCGCGCATGGAAAACTCCTGACGGGAAGGGGACGCGGCGACGCTACTCCGCCGCCGCGCTATGGCCGAGCCGTGCGTTGAGCTTGTGGATCAGCTCCTCGGCGGCATCCGAGATCACGGTGCCGGGCGGGTAGATCGCTTCGGCGCCGGCCTTGTACAGCGCGTCGTAATCCTGCGGCGGCACCACGCCGCCGATGATGATCATGATGTCCTCGCGGCCGTGCTTCTTCAGCGCGGCCTTCAATTCGGGCACCGCGGTCAGATGCGCCGCGGCGAGCGAGGAAACGCCGAGGATATGGACGTCGTTCTCGACCGCCTGGCGGGCGGCCTCATCCGCGGTTGCGAACAGCGGCCCGATATCGACGTCGAAGCCGACATCGGCGAAGGCTGATGCGATCACCTTCTGGCCGCGGTCATGGCCGTCCTGGCCGATCTTCGCGACCAGGATGCGCGGACGGCGGCCTTCGGCCTCCTCGAAGGCGTCGATCAGCGCCTGTACCTTCTCGACCTTGTTGGACATCGCCGCTGCCTCTCGCTTGTAGACGCCGGTGATGGACTTGATCTCGGCGCGGTGGCGGCCGAACACCTTTTCCATCGCGTCCGAAATCTCGCCGACGGTTGCTTTGGCGCGCGCTGCATCGATCGCCAGCGCCAGCAGATTGCCGTTGCCTTCGCCCGCCGAGCGGGTGAGCGCGGCGAGCGCGGCATCGACGTCCTTCTGGTTACGCTCCTTCTTGAGCCGCGCCAGCTTGTCGATCTGCAACCGCCGCACGGTGGAGTTCTCCACCTTCAAGACGTCGATCGGCCGCTCATTCTCGGGCTTGAACTTGTTGACGCCGATCACCGCCTGGCGGCCGGCATCGATCCGCGCCTGGGTCTTGGCGGAGGCTTCCTCGATCCTGAGCTTCGGCACGCCGGCCTCGATCGCCTTGGCCATGCCGCCGAGCGCCTCGACCTCCTGGATGTGACCCCAGGCCTTTTCCGCAAGATCCTGCGTCAGCCGCTCGACATAATAAGAGCCGCCCCAGGGATCGATGATGCGGTTGGTGCCGCTCTCCTGCTGCAGGAACAATTGCGTGTTGCGGGCGATGCGGGCCGAGAAATCGGTCGGCAGCGCCAGCGCCTCGTCGAGTGCGTTGGTGTGCAGCGACTGGGTGTGGCCCTGAGTTGCCGCCATCGCCTCGATCGTGGTGCGCATCACGTTGTTGAACACGTCCTGCGCGGTCAGCGACCAGCCCGAGGTCTGGCAATGCGTGCGCAGACTGAGCGAGCGCGGATCCTTCGGGTTGAACTGCTTCAGCAGCTTGGCCCATAGCAGCCGCGCCGCGCGCATCTTGGCGACTTCCATGAAGAAGTTCATGCCGATCGCCCAGAAGAAGGAGAGGCGGGGGGCAAAACGATCGACGTCGAGGCCTGCGGCAAGGCCGGCACGCAGATATTCGACGCCGTCGGCCAGCGTATAGGCGAGCTCGAGGTCCTGCGTCGCGCCGGCCTCCTGCATGTGATAGCCGGAGATGGAAATGGAATTGTATTTCGGCATCCGCTGCGAGGTGTAGGCGAAGATGTCGGAGATGATCCGCATCGATGGCGCCGGCGGATAGATGTAGGTGTTGCGCACCATGAACTCTTTCAGAATGTCATTCTGAATGGTGCCCGACAGTTTCTCCGGCGGCACGCCCTGTTCCTCGGCGGCGGCAACGAACAGCGCGAGGATCGGCAGCACCGCGCCGTTCATGGTCATCGACACGCTCATCTGGTCGAGCGGGATGCCGGCGAACAGCGTGCGCATGTCGTATATGGAATCGATCGCGACACCGGCCATGCCGACGTCGCCGGAGACGCGCGGATGATCCGAGTCGTAGCCGCGGTGGGTGGCGAGGTCGAACGCGACCGACAGGCCCTTCTGGCCCGCCGCGAGGTTGCGGCGATAGAAGGCGTTGGAATCCTCCGCCGTGGAGAACCCGGCATATTGCCGGATGGTCCAGGGCTGGTTGACATACATGGTCGGGTAGGGGCCGCGCAGATAAGGCGCAATCCCCGGCCAGGTCTCGAGGAAGTCGATGCCTGCGAGATCGGCCTCGCTGTAGGTGGACTTCACCGGAATGCCCTCGGGCGTCAGCCACGGTTCAGTGCTCGCGGCCGGCATGGCCGTGGCAACGGGCTGGAAGGCGACATCGGCGAAATTGGGAATGCGGGTCATTCCTTGGCTTCCTTAGTCATGGTCCGGATGCTGGTGGCTGACGATGGTCGCCATCTTGTCCGGTCCGTAATTCTGCATCGTGGTCTGGCTCGGCAGATTGGCGATCCCGACCACCCAGCCGTGGCGGGACTCGGTTCCGAACTGCTGCGTCGGGATCACCCGGTCGGGCCGGTCGAAGGCGCCGGTCATGATCTCGATGCGGGGGCCGTCGATCCGGCGGAAGCTGAGCGGCGTGCCGCAGGCCGCGCAGAAATCGCGCTCGGCGATCGAGGAGGATTTGAACGCCGCCGGCTTGCCTCGGGTCCAGGCGAAATCCTCCTTGTTGATGTCGGCGAAGGAGGCGAAGGGCGCCCCGGAGGCCTTCTGGCACATCCGGCAGTGGCAGATGCTGACCCGGTTCGGTGCGGCTGACACCGCAAAGCGCACGGCGCCACACTGGCAGCCGCCGGTCAGAACGGGTTTCGCTGCTGCCTCTGCCGTCATGCCTGCTCCATCCGCCGATAGGCGTCGCGCAATGTCGCCAGCGCGTCACCGCCGGCGAAGACGAACTCACCGATGCCGGCTGCCCGCAGCGCCGCTTCCTGGTCGCCGGGCCGCCCTGCCAGATAGATATGCCTTGCTCCGGCGCCGTGAAGGGCCTTGGCGGCCTCCGCGGCGCCGGCGGCATAGACCTTATCGGAGGAACAAATGCACGCCATCGCGGCGCCCGAGGCCTTGAAGGCCGCGGCGAGCGCCGCCGGGTCGGCAATGCCCTCGCTGTCGATGGCCTCGATCCCGCCGGTTTCGAAGAAGCTCTTTGCAAATGTGGCGCGGGCCGTGAAATCCGCCGGCGTGCCGAGATTGGCGAGGAAGATCTTCGGCCGTGAGCCGCGTGCCTTCAGCGCGGCGTCCGACTTGTCGCGCAACGCCTCGAACGGCTCGGCGAGCCGCATCGGGACGAGGGCATCGAAGGTGACCTTGGCACCGGCTGATGACACCGGCGCTGACGGTTTGATGTCCAGCACTGCGAGGACGTCTTCGTGCAGGTTCGGGAATTCGCTGGCGCCGGTCAGCACGTCGCGGCGCTTCGCCACATTGGTTTCGCGCTGCGTCCGCGTCGCGGCAACCTTCTTCTGCACTAGACCCTGCTCGAGTGCGGAGAAGATGCCGCCGGCCTTCTCGATCTCCTGGAACAGCGCCCACGCCGCCTCGCAAAGCTGCGAGGTCAAGGTTTCGATGCCGCCGGCGCCGGCCGCCGGATCGGAGACCTTGGCGAGATTGGACTCGTCGAGCAGCACGAGCTGGGTGTTGCGGGCCACACGCCGCGCGAAATCATCCGGCAGGCCGAGCGCAAGCGTGTGCGGCAGCACGGTGATCGCATTGGCGCCGCCGAGCCCGGCGGCAAAGGTCGCGATCGTCGCACGCAGCATGTTCACGTTGGGGTCGCGCTGGGTCAGCATCCGCCAGGCGGTCTGCGCGTTGACGAAGATCGGTTTCGGCGCGAGGCCGCAAGCCTGTTCGACCCGCGCCCATAACAGTCGCAGCGCGCGGAATTTCGCCATGGTCAGGAACTGGTCGGCATCGGCGCTGAGGCGGAACGAGATTGCGGCGCGCGCCGCATCGAGGTCGATCCCGGCAGCTTCCAGCATGCGCAGATAGGCGAGGCCGAGCGCGAGCGTGAAGGCGAGCTCCTGCACCTCGGAGCCGCCGGCATCGTGCACCGGCCGGCCGTCGGCCAGCACGAACGGCCCCTTGAAGCCTCGCTTGATCAGGCCGTTGACGACCTGGCCGAACGACTTTTCGTAATTCGGCCAGGCGATGGCCGCGGCACCGCGCACCGCCATGGTGCTGAGCGCCTGGTAATTGAAATGCAGGTCGAGCTTGGCGGGATCGAGCTTGCGGGCCTCGACCATGTCGGCGAACGTTTCGCCGGCGTTCTCGCGGCCGATCACCGGGTTGAGCGCGATCATGATGCCGGCATCGAGATGGATGCCGCCGCAGGCCCGCGCCAGCGTCTTCTTGCTGGCATCGGCAAGTCCGAAGCCGCGGGTGCCGGGACCGCCGGCGAATTCGAATTCGAGGCCGGTCGCGCCGTTCTCGAGATCATGCAGCGCCTGTGCATTGGCCTGCGCGGCATCGGGATGATCGACCCGCTGCAGGATATGCCAGGGCATCGCGGCGGCGCGGCCCGGAAGCGGACTGGCGTTGGTGGCGCGGCGGTAGATCGGATCGATCTTCACGCCATCATAGGTCTTGCCGACCAGCTTCTCGAACGGGGCGCCCTTCAGCACGCCGTCGACCAGCTTGCGCCAGTCGTCATAGGTCGCAGCCGGAAAATCCGAAGCCAGAGGCAAGTCGTCAGTCGAGGTCGTCATCCGCCCAAATCGTCCTTCACCGGCCCCGCGAGGGAGCCCCTTGATTTGGCCGGAAATTGCCACGGGCGGGCGGCCAAGCCAAACTTTTGTTTGCGGCCGTTCGACTTTTAATCGGGGTCCGCAAGACGGAAAATACCGTCGGTAGAGACGTTTGCCAGCGCATCCGCGACGCGGCGCCCGGCAATGACGCGGTCGGGAACGATCTCGGCCAGCGGCACCAGCACGAAGGCGCGCTCGAACAGACGCGGGTGCGGCAGTGTCAGTTCCGGCTTGTCGAGTGTGACGTCGTCATAGGCGATCAAATCGAGGTCGAGGGTGCGCGGCCCCCAGCGCTGCTCGTTCTTGCGGTCGCGGCCGAATTTGGTTTCGATCTTGTGCAGCGTGAACAGCAGCGCATGCGGATCGAGGCTGGTGTCGATCTCGATGCAGGCATTGATGAAGCTGTCCTGCTGCTGATCGCCCCACGGCGGCGTCGAATAATCCGACGAGCGCGCCACGAGCGCCGCCTGCGTCATGCCGCAGATATTGGCGATCGCCTTGCGAAACGTCGTACGGACATCGCCGACATTGCCGCCAAGTGCGATCAGGACATCAGCCATCAGGTCAACCGTGCGCCGGCGGATGGCGCGAGCGGGTCAGCACCACGCCGACATCGTCGAAGATCGCCGCGATCGGTGCATGCGGCTTGTGCACGGTGACCTTGACGGCCCTGATGCGCGGGAAGGTCGCCAGGATATCCTCGGCCACCGCGCCGGCGGCGCGCTCGAGCAGCTTGTAATTGGTGTTCTTGAACGCGGACGTCGCGGTCGCCACCACGTTGGAGTAGGACACCGTGTCGGAAAGGCGATCGGTGCGTGAGGATTCCGAGAGGTCGGTGTAGAGCTCGAGGTCGATGACGAAGCGCTGCCCGACCTCGGTCTCATGTTCCATCACGCCATGGCGGGCATGGATGACGATCCCGGTGATGAAGATCGTGTCGGTCATTGCTGTCCCTCGATTGCCGCGGCCACCCGCAGCGCCTGAACGGTTTCGGCGACGTCATGCGCGCGGATGATGCGGGCGCCGTTTCGCGCCGCGATCAGGTGCGCGGCGAGCGAGCCGCCGATCCGCTGTTGCGGCTCCGACGGCACGACCGTGCTGATGAAGCGCTTGCGCGAGGCGCCGACCAGCACCGGCAGGCGGAACGCGTCGAGCTCTGACAGCCGCGCCAGCGCGATCATGCTCTGCTCCGGTGTCTTGCCGAAGCCGATGCCGGGATCGAGCACGATCCGGTCGGACGCAATGCCGGTGCGCGCCGCGATCTCGAGCGAGCGTTCGAAGAACGCCGTGATGTCCTGCATGATGTCGATCGAAGGATCGGCGCTCTCGCGATTGTGCATGACGATCACGGGCGCGCCGCGTGCGGCGACGACGGCCGCCATGCCGGCGTCGCGCTGCAGGCCCCAGACGTCATTGGCGATCGCAGCACCCTGGTCGAGCGCCCAGGCCACCACCTCGGATTTCATACTGTCGATCGAGACCGGCACGCCGAGCGCGATCACCTCGGCCAGCACCGGTTTCAGCCGCGCCAGTTCGGCCTCGGCGGTGACCGGCTGCGAGCCATAGGGGCGGGTCGATTCCGCGCCGATGTCGATGATGTCGGCGCCCTCGGCGACCAGCCTGCGGGCCTGCGCCAACGCCTGTTCGGGTGCAATGAACTGGCCGCCGTCGGAGAACGAGTCCGGCGTCACGTTCAGGATGCCCATGACAGCCGGATACGGCCGCGACAGCAGCGCCGGCAGCACCGCTGATACGGCCGGGCCGGTCACGACAGATGCTATGGGCTTGGTCGCCATCATGCGCAGGCTTTGCGCTGACCGCCGCGGCAAGTCAAGGTGTCGCGGACGCGCGTGGCGCCGGCGGCGCCGAATGCCGCTAAGGCAGGCTAATAGGTGATGCTAATAGGTGATTTTGGGAGGCAGCTTGCGTGCCTCTTCAATCAGCAGCTCGACTGACTTCTCGGAAGGCATCACGCGAACGAGCTTACGCCGCACATTGGCGTCCTTCATGCTCTGTGCCAGACGCGACGGGTTGCGGTGGGCGAGCTCGCGCACCGTGGTGACGCCGGCGGCGCGGACCAGGCCGACCTTCGCCTTGCCCATGCCGGGAATCCGCATGTAGTCGGAGATGTTGGCCCATTCGAGCAGTTGTTGTTCGCTGATCCCGGTCTTGGCGGCGAGCGCCTTGCGTCCCTTGACGGTGCGGGCGGCTTCAAGCAGCGCGTCGGTCGTGCGGATACCCTGCGATTTCAGTTTGGTGGCGCAATAGGCGGACAGGCCTTCGATCTCGGAGAGGGGGTATGTCATGATACTCGTATGCAGGTAGAAGGGAGCGCGCGTGAAATGGCGTTTTGGGAGAATGCTTCAGGCAAACTGGCTGAGGCCCGGCGTCCCCGAGATGATCTCGCCCATTTGATCCGCTCCGATTTTGTCGCGGCCGAACTTGAAAAGTTCACGCGCGACGTTCTGAATTTCACCCATGCTCAAGCCAAGCGACATGAGACGGGTGCCGACAGCCATCAGCCCGCCACCCATCAACCGCGACAGACCGCCACTGTTGTTGGAGGCGGCAATAGCCGCTTCGGCGCCGGGGATTTGGTCGATCAGAGCCTGGACTTTGTCGGAAGGTCCCTCGTTACGGAGGAAACCCAGAACGATGCCGATGGTTTTCTCAGCGACAGCGCTATCGATGCCGGCCTTCGCGGCCAGCTGTCCAACCAATTCGTCCATCTTGCCCCGCCTCAACCGGACTTTGCCGGATCGTTCTTGAGGATTTATCTTGAGCGCCTGTGTCACGAAATTCAAGCGATCAGCGCATTTCAGCTCGTTTTCTTTTTCGATCGCGTTGTGACTGTTGCCTCGCTGCAAGAGTGAGCGGCGGATTCACACCATCTTGTCGCAATGCGCAATGCCTTTCGTCACTTTGCCGGGAATAAAGTATGAGGAACTAGTGCAGCGACAATAGACGTCGGCATCGGCTGACGGTTTTCAATCGACCCGCAAGATGCAATATGATGGATGGCAGCAGTTCGGTACCGACCGGGCGCGACATCGAACCGGGTGCGATGATCGAAACGATCTAAATCTGCGCGAAGAGGCGATGCGATGGCGACCCCCGACAACAAGCTGGCCGATACGGACCAGAAAATTTTTATCGGCAAGGGTGAGGAGACTGCCTGGCTGACGCTGGCGCTGGCCAATCGGCATGGCCTTGTTACCGGCGCGACCGGAACCGGCAAGACCGTCTCGCTTCAGGTGATGGCCGAAGGATTTGCGCGCGCCGGCGTTCCGGTTTTCGCAGCCGACATCAAGGGTGATCTCTCCGGTATCTCCGAAGTCGGGGAGGCCAAGGACTTTATTGTGAAGCGCGCCCAGGAAATGGGCTTGACCTTCCAGCCCGATCAATTCTCGACCGTGTTCTGGGACGTGTTCGGCGAGCAGGGCCATCCGGTGCGCGCCACCGTCACCGAGATGGGACCGCTGCTGCTGTCGCGGATGCTCGATCTGAACGACGTGCAGGAGGGCGTGCTCAACGTTGCCTTCCGTGTCGCCGACGAGAATGGCCTCGCGCTGATCGACATGAAGGATCTGCGCGCCCTGCTGGATGCGATCGCACCCGACGGCAGCAAGAAGGGGGCTGACGACGGGGAAGATCCGCTGGCGTCGATCCGCAAGGCCGCGCAGAGCTACGGCAACGTGTCCAAGGCGACGGTCGGAACGATCCAGCGTCAGCTTCTGGTGCTCGAGAACCAGGGCGGCGCGAAGTTCTTCGGTGAGCCGGCGCTGACGCTGAAGGATTTCATGCGGACCGACCGCGACGGCCGCGGCATGGTTAATATTCTTGTCGCCGACAAGCTGATGCAGAGCCCGCGGCTTTACGCCACGTTCCTGCTCTGGATGCTGTCGGAACTGTTCGAGGAATTGCCGGAGGCCGGCGACCTGCCGAAGCCGAAGCTGGTGTTCTTCTTCGACGAGGCGCATCTGTTGTTCACCGATGCGCCGAAGGCGCTGATGGACAAGATCGAGCAGGTGGTGCGGCTGATCCGCTCCAAGGGCGTCGGCGTCTATTTCGTCACGCAGAATCCGATCGACGTGCCGGACAAGGTGCTGGCGCAGCTCGGCAACCGTGTACAGCACGCGCTGCGCGCCTTCACGCCGCGCGACCAGAAGGCCGTTGCCGCGGCCGCACAGACCTTCCGGCCCAATCCGAAGCTCGATACCGCACGGGTGATCATGGAGCTCGGCAAGGGCGAGGCGCTGGGCTCGTTCCTCGAGGGGGCTGGCACGCCGTCGATGGTCGAGCGCGTCATGGTGCGGCCGCCGTCGGCGCGGATCGGGCCGATCACGCCGGAGGAACGCAAGGCGATCATGGATGCGAGCCCGGTGAAGGGCAAATACGACACCGCGATCGACGCCGAATCCGCCTACGAGATCATCCAGAAGCGGCTATCGGGCGCGGCGGCGCCGGCCGATGGTGGCGCTGGCGGCGGGGGTGGCGGCATCCTCGGCCAGATCGGCGCGATCGCCGCCACGATCTTCGGCACCAACGTCAAGCGCGGCCGGCTCTCTACCGGGCAAGTGATCGCGCGCAACGTCACGCGCTCGGTGACAGACAAGGTGGTCGGCGGCGTGGTCGCAGATCTCGGCAAGTCGGTCGGCGGTTCGGTTGGCGGCTCGATCGGCCGCGCGTTGGTGCGCGGCGCGCTCGGCGGAATCCTGCGCAGGTAGCATCGCGACGATCCGGCTGGATGGGTAACCGGCTTTGCCTGTGGCGGCCGGCGCGCTACAACTCTGCGCAATGTCCAAACAAAAAGGATATCCGCGATGTCCAACGCCAAGCTGCAGCCCGTTCTCGACCGCATCGATGCCGATTTCGACAACAGTCTCGAGCGGCTGTTCACGCTGCTGCGGATCAAATCGATCTCGGCCGATCCGGCCTTCGCCAATGACTGCAAGGCGGCTGCCGATCATCTCGCCAAGGATATCGCAACCCTCGGTTTCAAGACCGAGGTGCGTCCGACCGCCGGCCATCCGGCCGTGGTCGGCAAGCTGAACGGCTCGACCGACGGGCGCCCGCATGTGCTGTTCTATGGGCACTATGACGTGCAGCCGGTCGATCCCTTGAATCTCTGGCACCGTCCGCCGTTCGAGCCGGTGGTGACCGACCATGCCGACGGGCGCAAGATCATCGTCGCGCGCGGCGCCGAGGACGACAAGGGACAGTTGATGACCTTCATCGAGGCCTGCCGCGCCTGGAAGAATGTGGCGGGATCGCTGCCGGTCGACATCACCATCATCATCGAGGGCGAGGAGGAGATCGGCTCGAAGAATTTCGTGCCGTTCCTCGAGGCGAACAAGGCCGAGCTCAAGGCCGACTTCGCCCTGGTCTGCGACACCGGCATGTGGGACCCCAACACGCCGGCGATCACCACCTCGCTGCGCGGCCTGGTCTATGACGAAGTCAAGATCAAGGCTGCCAAGCGCGACCTGCATTCCGGCGTGTTCGGCGGCGGCGCGCAGAACCCGATCCGCGTGCTGACGCGGATCCTCGGCGGCCTGCATGACGACAACGGCCACATCACCATCCCCGGTTTCTATGATGGCGTGAAGGATCTGCCGCCGGACATCCTGGCGCAGTGGAAGCAGCTCAATCTGACGCCGGAAAGCTTCCTCAAGCCGATCGGCCTCTCGGTGCCCGCCGGCGAGAAGGATCGGCTCCTGATCGAGCAGGTTTCCTCACGGCCGACCTGCGACATCAACGGCATCATCGGCGGCTATACCGGCGAGGGCTCGAAAACGGTGATCGCGGCCGAGGCGTCGGCGAAGGTCTCGTTCCGCCTGGTCGAGGGACAGGATCCGGAGAATATCCGAAACGCATTCCGCGATTACGTGAAGGCGCGGGTGCCGGCGGACTGCAAGGCGGAGTTCACCGATCATTCCTCAGCGCCGGCGATCGCGCTCGACTGGAACATGAAGCCGCTGGCGGCCGCCCGCCGCGCACTGACCGACGAATGGGGCAAGGAGGCGCTCTTGATCGGCTCCGGCGCCTCGATCCCGATCGTCGCCGACTTCAAGCGCACGCTCGGCCTCGACAGTGTGCTGGTCGGCTTCGGTCTCGACGACGACAATATCCATTCGCCGAACGAGAAGTACGACCTCAAGAGCTATCACAAGGGCATCCGCTCCTGGGCGCGGATTTTGGCGGCCTTCGCCGACACCAAATAAGGCAAGAAGCCCCGCACGTAAAAACGCCGCCCGGAATTGGGCGGCGTTTTGATTTGCGTGTAGCAACCATTAAGTCGTGACGCCGGTTTCGCGCCAAGGCGTCCCGCGCTGTACGACGGTGTTGGCATAGATCAG
>NZ_JASGSR010000007.1:0-128407 GCF_040446015.1 Bradyrhizobium sp. INPA03-11B | reverse complement strand
GCCGCTTGGCGTGTTTGGCGTCGAGCAGTTCGCGCGCGGCGCGCTGTTCCTCGAATGAGGAATAGGTGCCCTTGTAGAGCGTCAGCCGGCCGCGATCGAGGTGCAGGATCTGATCGACCGAGGTGTCCAGCAGGTCGCGGTCGTGGCTGATCACGATCACCGTGCGCGGATAGTTGGCGAGGTGGTTCTCGAGCCACAACGTGCCTTCGAGATCGAGATAGTTGGTCGGTTCGTCCAGCAGCAGCAGGTCGGGCGCGGAGAATAGCGTCGCTGCCAGCGCGACGCGCATGCGCCAGCCGCCGGAGAATTCCGCGCAGGGCCGCGCCTGGTCTGCGGTCGAGAAGCCGAGGCCGGAGAGGATCGCCGCGGCGCGGGCGGGGGCGGAGTGGGCGTCGATGTCGACCAGCCGGGTCTGGATCTCGGCGATCCGGTGGGGGTCGTGCGCAGTCTCGGCCTCGCGCAGCAGCGCGTCGCGCTCGAGGTCGGCCTTCAGCACGACGTTGATCAGGCTTTCCGGCCCGTCGGGCGCTTCCTGCGCCAAGCTGCCGATCCGCCAGCGCGGCGGCAGCGCGATGCTGCCGCTCTCGGTCGGGAGGTCGCCGCGGATGGCATGAAACAGCGTCGACTTGCCGACGCCGTTCCGGCCGACAAATCCGACGCGCGCGCCGGGCACGATTTGCACAGAACTGTGATCAATCAACAGCCGTCCGGCGATCCGGATTGAGATGTCAGTGATGGAGAGCATGCAGCGTTGTCACCGGACCCGCTGCCAAACGCAACCCGTCTACTTGTAAAAATCTCTCCGGACGGCTGTTGCAAAAACGCAATGGGGCTGCTGCTGAGCCCGCAATACCTAATGGTGATCGTTTTCCCGCCGTTGCATCTCCTCGAGGAGTTGCTGCAGGCGGGACGAAAGCGCGGGCTCTGGCCGCAAGCTTTGCTGGAGCCGTTCACCCACGGCGTCGCAGATGTAACGGCAGGTCTTGCGATCAATTTGATCGGGGTCGTTGTTGATCTCGGTTATCGTCATGACACGTCTTTCGGCGAGTTCCACCTCGCATGTTCGAGTAGCTCCTCGCCAAGACAAGTCACGACCCCCGAATTTGGTTTCCGCGCCGCCTTACTCTCGCCTTGAGGTAGTGAGGCGCATCACCTGGTTGGGTTCCCGGCCAGAAAAAAGCCCCGGCGCGAGGCCGGGGCTGAGTTCAGTCAGGGGAGCAGGCGATAGAGTTGATGGATCAGTAGCATCGATTGACCAGGCGCCAGCGGGGACCCCACGGCGTCGGCACCACGCGGCGCACGTAGCAGCCGCCGTAGCCATATCCGTAACCGCCGTAGTAGGCCGGACCTCCGACGATGACGCGCGGGCCACCCCACCAGCCGTGGTGCCATCCACCGTGCCAGCCGCCGTGCCAACCGCCCCAGGCAGAGGCGGAGGTCGGGGCGAGCGCGGCGGCGCCGAGCGAAATTGCGGCAATAGCGGCAAGCGAAATCTTGCGTAACATGATCGTCTCCTCGAGCTATGGGCGCGCGCTGCGCGCCCGCGATGACATCGTTTCCCGAGACGTCCTGTGAGGCTTGCGGATTTGGGGGCCAGCAAGGCGTCCGATCAGTGGACAGCCTATGCGGGTGGAGCTGAACGGCAGCGGCACGGCGCTGACAGAATGGGTTCACCTAGGTGAAATCGCGGTAAGCCAGCCGAGCCGCACCTGTCCGGAGACCGTCTGGACGACGGTTTTCGCCGCGAAAATCCATCAAAACTAAAGGCTAACGCGTCACAGGGTCGCTTGCCGTTACCCCATCGCGCCGATATAAGCCCCGGCAACTCCCAGCCACCGTTTACAAGGACGAAATCATGGCGATTGAACGCACTTTTTCGATCATCAAGCCCGATGCCACCGAGCGCAACCTGACCGGCGCGGTCAATGCGGTGATCGAGAAGGCGGGCCTGCGGGTCGTGGCGCAGAAGCGCATCCAGATGACCCGCGGCCAGGCCGAGACCTTCTACGCCGTCCACAAGGCGCGCCCGTTCTTCGGCGAACTGGTCGACTTCATGACCTCTGGCCCGGTCGTGGTCCAGGTGCTGGAAGGCGAGGGCGCCATCCTGAAGTATCGCGACGTGATGGGCGCGACCGATCCGTCGAAGGCCGCCGAAGGCACCATCCGCAAGCTCTATGCGAAGTCGATCGGCGAGAACTCGGTGCACGGTTCGGATGCGCCGGAGACCGCGGTGATCGAGATCGCGCAGTTCTTCGCCGGTAACGAAATCGTCGGCTAACGACGTACAACTGAAAGTGACACGGTCTCCCTAAAGAGACCGTGTCGAAATAGACTGGGGTGCGGCGGACGACCGCCGCCAGGGGCGGCCGCAAGGCCGAATAGGACTCGCTGTGGACTGGCTGTGGCAGATCTTTGATCCGGCGTACATCGGCGCGTTCTTCACCGAGTTCAAGAACGAGATGGCGACGCCGACCTTCTGGGTCGCCGTCGGCAAGATCATCTGGATCAACGTCCTGCTGTCGGGCGACAACGCGCTCGTGATCGCGATGGCCTGCCGCGGGCTCGCGCCGCGCCAGCGCCTGTGGGGCATGATTCTCGGCGCTGCCGCGGCGGTGCTGCTGCGCGTCATCTTCACCGGCATCGTCGCCAGCCTGATGGAGCTGCCCTACCTGAAGCTCGTCGGCGGACTGGCGCTGATCGTGATCGCCGCCAAGCTCCTGGTGCCGGAGCAGGAGGACGAGGACAGCGTGCATGCGGCCTCGCATCTGTGGGCCGCGGTCCAGATTGTCGTCGTCGCCGACATCGTGATGAGCCTCGACAATGTGATCGCGGTGGCGGCGGCTGCCAATGGCAGCGTGCCGCTGCTGGTGCTCGGCCTTGCGATCAGCGTTCCCCTGATCGTTGCCGGCGCGGCGCTGATCATGGCGCTGCTGACCAAGCTGCCGATCCTGGTCTGGGCCGGCGCCGCGCTGCTCGGCTGGATCGCGGGTGACGTCATCGCGACCGATCCGGCCGTGCATCCGAAGCTCGATACGCTGTTCGCCGGACCGCTCGGCGCCAGGCTCGATTCCTGGCTGACGTCGACCGGGATGTCACCGCAATTCGCGCATGGCGGCAGCGGCGGCGAGATCACGCTCGCGGTGCTCGGCATCGTCGTGGTGCTGGCCATCGGATCGATCTGGCGCCGCCACGCGCTCAGGAAGGCCAAGCATGCCGCCAAGGCGGCGTGAACGGGATTTTTCTCTAGCGCCGCACGATCGAGCCGGCGCGCCCGACCAGCCGTGCCAACTGCCTGAAGCGGCTGCCGACGCGATCGGCGACCAGATCCACCATCCGGTGCTCGAACACCAGCATCAGCTTGCGGCCCTGGGTGCGGAAATGGGTTGCCGGCAGCACGCCGGTGCGCGCCGCCGTAATCAGATGTGCGACGCGGAACGCGGCGCCGAGCACGCGCGCGCGCTCGTCCATCGCCGGCGTCACCAGCGAGCGGATCTGCGGCGGCGGCTCGTTTTCCTCGCTGAGGCCGGCGTAGCGATAGAACACCGAGAGCGCGACGAAGGCGCGCCCTTGATGCGTGATCGAGCCGAAATTGCCGTTCATGATCAGGCTGAGAGTTTCCTCGCCGCGATGATCGGGATGCACCCGCCAGCCGATGTCGGAGAGCAGGCAGGCGACGTGACGCAGCCTGCGGTCTTCCTCGGTCTCGCGCAGCCTGACGACGCGCACCAGGCGGTCGGTCCAGGCGGTCAGTTCCTGGGCGTGGCGGGCGGAGCGCGACAGCAATACGTTGAGGTTCTGGGCGGCGCAGGCCAGCCCGTCCTTGGCGCGCTCGGCCGGCGGCAGCATTTCGTAGAGCAGGCCCTCGCGCACGCCGAAGGTCGAGAACACGATGGTCTTCGGCTGCGCGACGCGGATGATGTATTCGAGCACGAGCGCGGCGTAGGCCAATAGCGGCCGCCGCGCATCGGCGATCGATTCGATGTTGGCCAGCATGTTGGTGGCCGCCAGCCGCCGCAGCCGCTGCGCGAAGTCGAGCGCGTCGACCGCTGGAATCGAATAGCCGTGCATCACCTTGAGCGGATAGCCGCTCTGGATGATGTGGATGCGCGCGAGCGCGCGCCAGGTGCCGCCGACCGCGTAGAAGGTGCGGCCGCGGCCGGTCTTGAGCTGCGCGACGCCGAGCAGCTCGTTCTTGGCGATACGTTCGGCGCGCTTGAGCGATTTGTTCGAGAGGTCCTGCAGCGCGAGGCTGCCGAGCGGCAACGTCACGCCGCTGCGTACGCGGTTGCCTTTGACGTCGATCAGCTCGAGCGAGCCGCCGCCGAGATCGCCGACGATGCCGTTCGGATTGTGTATGCCCGAGACGACGCCGAGCGCCGACAGCTTCGCTTCACGCGGTCCGGTGAGAATCTCGATCTTGGCGCCGCAGATCCGCTCGGCCTTGGCGATGAAGTCCGGACCGTTCTTGGCGTCGCGGCAGGCGGCGGTCGCGATCGCGTAGACCCGGCCGACCTGCTGGATCCTGCACAGCGCACGAAAGCGGCGCAGCGCGGTGAGCGCCTTGTTGACCGCATCGGTTGCGAGCAGGCCGGTGCTCTGCACCTCGCGCCCGAGCCCGCACAGCGCCTTCTCGTTGAAGATGGTGATGAGGCTGCGCGCCATCGACTCGTAAACCACGAGACGAACCGAGTTCGAGCCGATATCGATCACAGCGACGCTGGAAGCGCGCTTCCGCGGCCGCTTCACCGTAAGGCCCCCTTAAGACGATGGCTGCTGACGCTCGTTGCGACGCGTGAGACGGCGCGGTGAAGATTCCTTGAGAGACTTACCACGGCCGGACAGACTCGGATTTGTCATAAAATAGTCATGCAGGTTGAAGGGCTCTTCGCCTTTCGCGGCCTTCATACGCGTTGACGATCCGTCCGGCAACAATTGCCAGCTCTGCTCGGTGTCCTTCAGGTTCGCGACCATGATCTGTTCGAGAACCTGCTGATGCACCGTGGGATTTTGCAGCGGACAGAGAACCTCGACGCGGCGGTCGAGGTTGCGCGGCATCATGTCGGCGGACGAGATATACACAGCAGCTTTTGTGCTCGGCAGGCCCTGGCCCATGCCGAAGCAATAGATTCGGCCGTGTTCCAGGAACCGGCCGATCACCGATTTGACGCGGATGTTCTCCGACAATCCGGGCAGCCCGGGCCGCAGGCAGCAGATGCCGCGCACCACGAGCTCGACCGAGACGCCGGCCTGCGAGGCCTCATACAACGCGTCGATGATGTCGGGGTCGACCAGCGCATTCATCTTCATCCAGACCGCACCGGGCCGGCCGTGCTTGACGTGGGCGATCTCGCCGTGGATGTGCTCG
The DNA here is from genome assembly GCF_040446015.1 of Bradyrhizobium sp. INPA03-11B. Classification (NCBI taxonomy): domain Bacteria; kingdom Pseudomonadati; phylum Pseudomonadota; class Alphaproteobacteria; order Hyphomicrobiales; family Nitrobacteraceae; genus Bradyrhizobium; species Bradyrhizobium sp. INPA03-11B. The sequence continues at coordinate 123,042 of NZ_JASGSR010000007.1, read as the reverse complement.
ATGATCCGCTTGCGCAGCGTCAGCGGCGACACCGCCATCTTCTCGATGTCGCTCGGCTCGGCATAACCGGTGATGTAGTTGAACACTCGGGCGACGTCGCGGCCGATGATCGGATCCGAGGTGAAATAGGAGAGGTCGGTGTAGATGCGCGCGGTGACCGGATGATAATTGCCGGTGCCGGTGTGCACATAGGTGGTGAGGTTGCCGCCCTCGCGGCGCACCACCATCGACAGCTTGGCATGCGTCTTCAGTTCGATGAAGCCGTAGACCACCTGCACGCCGGCGCGTTCGAGGTCGCGCGCCCAGCGGATATTGGCTTCCTCGTCGAACCGCGCCTTGAGTTCGATCAGCGCGGTCACCGACTTGCCGGCTTCGGCGGCTTCGGCGAGCGCACGCACGATCGGCGAGTTGTTCGAGGTGCGATACAGCGTCTGCTTGATCGCGACCACGTCGGGATCGCGCGCCGCCTGTTGCAGGAACTGGACGACGACGTCGAAGGATTCGTAGGGGTGGTGGACCACGAGGTCCTTCTGGCGGATGGCGGCGAAGATGTCGCCGCCATGGTCGCGCACGCGCTCGGGATGGCGCGGCACATAGGGCGGGAATTCGAGGTCGGGGCGATTGAGGCGGGTGAGTTGCGACAGCTCGTTCATCGCGAGCACGCCGTCGACCAGGATCACCTCATCGTCCGCTGCCGACAGGGCGTGCTGCACGAAGACGCGCAGCTCTTCGGGCATCGAGGCTTCGATTTCGAGCCGGATCACCGACCCGCGCCGGCGGCGCTTGAGCGCGGTCTCGAACAGGCGAACGAGGTCTTCGGCCTCTTCCTCGATTTCGAGTTCGGAGTCCCTGATGATGCGGAACGCGCCCTGGCCCTTGACGGTGTAGCCGGGGAACAGGCGGCCGATGAACAGGCCGGTGGCCTGCTCGAGCGTGATCAGGCGCGCTGGCGCGCCTTCCTTCGACGAGGGAATGCGGATGAAGCGGTCGATCTTGCCGGGCATGCGGATCAGCGCGTTCATCGCCTTGCCGTCGGCGATCCGCGACAATTGCAGCGCGACCGTGAAGCCGAGGTTCGGGATGAACGGGAACGGATGCGCCGGGTCGATCGCCAGCGGCGTCAGCAGCGGGAAGATGCTGTGGAGGAAGTGATCCTCGATCCAGGCGCGCTCGGACTTGGTGACGTCGCGCCCATCGACCAGCTGGATGCCGACCTTGGACAGGATGTCGCGCAGATCGCTCCAGATCGCCTGCTGGTCGGAGGCGAGCTGCGACACCGTCTTGTTGATCATCACGAGCTGATCGGCCGGCAGCAGGCCGTCCGGGCTGCGCTCGGCGATGCCCTCGCGGACCTGCGCCTTGATTCCGGCGACACGGACCATGAAGAACTCGTCGAGGTTATTCGCCGAAATCGACAGGAAGCGGACCCGCTCCAGCACGGGATGGCCGAGATTGACCGATTCCTCGAGCACCCGCCGGTTGAAGTGCAGCCAGGAGAGCTCCCGGTTGATGAATCGCTCGGGGCTGGTCGCGATCGCGGGGACGGGCGGGAGTTCCGCCTCTTTCTCTTTGATTTCAGATGCTTGTGCCGAGTCCATCAAGTGCTGGTCCAATTCGGGGCAGGGGGCCGGAGCGGTCTAGCCGAAGGCCGCACCGACCATGTGATATTGCGATGACGTTTCGATGACATTGACGTTCCGCCCGCCCGCGCCGTCAAGCCGCAGGTCCGCTCAGGCATCCCGCAACAGCTCCGCCGCCAGCGCCCGGGTGACCGGCCGGCCGAGCCGCAGCGCCTCGGTATCCAGCAGCTCGACCGCCTGGCGGACGGCGGTATAGGACCGCTCGATCCGGTTGGTCAGGTAGCTGACCAGCGGCTCGTCCACGCTCATCTGGCGGTCGGCGCAGAACTTGACGATCAGGCCGCGGAACAGCTGGTCGTCGGGCGGCAGCAACGTCACCGTCGGCACGGCGCGGAGCCGCGACCGCAGGTCGCGCAGCTCGATCTCGAACGCCGACGGCGGCACGCGGGCCGTGATCAGCACGTAGGCATCGTCCTGACGCGCGAGATTCATCAGGTGAAACATCGCGCGCTCGTCGAAATCCGACGGCCTCAAATCCTCGACCACCAGCGCGCCGGTCGCGAGTGCTGCCGGTACCGTGTCGGCGGTCAGCGCATGCGCCGCGGTCGCGCGTGCGCCGGCGCTCTCGGCCCAGATCGCGGCGAGGTGGCTTTTGCCGGACCCGTCGGGGCCCACCAGCAGCATGATTCGATTCGGCCAGTCGGGCCAGCTGTCGATCAGCGCCAGTGCTGCTTCATTGGCAGGGCCCTCGAGGAAATCGTCGCGGGTCAGTTTCTCCTCGTGCGGCAAGGCAAAGGCCAATTGACGAGGTTGAACGCTACTGGCCACACAAGTCTCCAAACCACTCTATTCTAGCATGATCCCTGCGCTAACGCTTCGCGTTTGTCGCGCGAGAACCGATCTGCGGATCATGCTCTACCGAGCCTCGATCGTGCTCATGTGCCGCACCCACTCCACGAGATAGAGGGACACCGAACCCAAAGTAAAGATCGTGACGAGGCCCATCAGGATCAGGTCGTAGGGATGCGGCTGAAAGCCGAAACCGAGCGAGGCCAGCACCAACGCCGCGAACGCGACCTGCGCCACCGTGTTCAGCTTCGACACCATCAGCGGCTTCATCTCGACCGGCTTGTCGAACAACCATGACACAATCACGGCGGAGACGATCATGATGTCGCGCGACACCACGAGAATCACGATCCAGCGCGGCACTGCGCCCCAGATTCCGAGCGCGACATAGATCGACACCAAGAGCGCCTTGTCGGCGAGCGGGTCGAGCAGGGCGCCGAGCTCGCTCGTCATGTTGAAGCGCTTGGCGAGGAAACCGTCGACCGCGTCCGAGACGCCGGCGATCACGAAGATCGCGAAAGCGATCTCCATCTGGCTGGACACGATGGCCCAGACGATCACCGGCACCAGGATGATGCGGCCGAGGGTAATGATGTTCGGTATGCTCAACTTGAGTCGCTTCCCGGCTAGAAGCCTGATTTTACTCGATATCCGGCTCTTTTGCGCGGCGGCCGGGTGTTATCTACATAGTATCGCGACAGCATCGCCGCGAGCCATTGCGCAGGGGCGGAATTCCTCGTAACCAGCCCCTGATCATCTGGAATTGGGCATGACCGAGCGCAAAAACGGGCTCACTTACGCGGATTCGGGTGTCGATATCGACGCCGGCAATCGTCTGGTCGATCTGATCAAGCCGATGGTGCGGGCCACCGCACGGCCGGGCGCGGACGCTGAAATCGGCGGATTCGGCGGGCTGTTCGACCTCAAGGCCGCGGGCTTCAAGGATCCTGTCCTGGTGGCCGCGACCGATGGCGTCGGCACCAAGCTGAAGATCGCGATCGAGACCGGTATCCATGGCGGTATCGGCATCGACCTCGTCGCGATGTCGGTCAACGACCTTGTCGTGCAGGGTGCGGAACCGCTGTTCTTCCTCGACTATTTCGCCTGCGGCAAGCTGCATCCGGAGGCCACCGCGCAGATCGTGGCTGGTATCGCCGAGGGCTGCCGCGAATCCGGCTGCGCGCTGATCGGCGGCGAGACCGCCGAGATGCCCGGCCTCTACAAGGACGGCGACTACGACCTCGGCGGCTTCGCTGTCGGTGCGGCCGAACGCGGCACTCTGCTGCCGACCGGGGATATCGCGGCCGGTGACGCGGTGATCGGCCTTGCTTCCTCGGGCGTGCACTCCAACGGCTATTCGCTGGTGCGCAAGCTCGTCGAGCTGTCCGGCGTGGCCTATGACGCGCCGGCACCGTTCGCACCGGTCATGACGCTCGGCGCGGCGCTGCTGACGCCGACCAAGCTCTACGTGAAATCCTGCCTGCGCGCGATCCGCGAGACCGGCGCGGTGAAGGGGCTCGCCCATATCACCGGCGGCGGCTTCACCGACAACATCCCGCGCGTGCTGCCGAAGCATCTCGGTGTCGGCATCGACTTGGCGCGGCTGCCGGTGCTGCCGGTGTTCAAATGGCTGGCGGAGCAGGGCGGCATCGCCGAGCTCGAACTGCTGCGCACCTTCAACTGCGGCATCGGCATGATCGCGATCGTCAAGGCTGATGCGGTCGATGCGGTGACCGAGGCCTTCACCGCCGGCGGCGAGACCGTGACGCTGCTCGGCGAGGTGATCGAGGCGAAGGACGAGCATCGCGTGGTCTATCACGGTCATCTCGATCTCTCGCGATGAAGCGCCGCACAGCCATCCTGATCTCCGGCCGCGGCTCCAACATGGCCGCGCTGATCGAGGCCGCGAAGGCTGCGGACTTTCCGGCCGAGATCGCGGTCGTGATCTCCAACCGCGCCGACGCGCCCGGGCTGGAGAAGGCTGCTGCCAGCGGCATTCCGACAATCGTCATCGCGAGCAAGCCGTTCGGCAAGGACCGCGCCGGCTTCGAGGCGGTGCTGCAAAAGGCGCTCGACGACAACCGGGTCGAGCTGATCTGCCTCGGTGGCTTCATGCGGCTGTTCACCGCCGATTTCGCGCGGCACTGGTACGGGCGGATGCTCAACATCCATCCCTCGTTGCTGCCGTGTTTTCCCGGCCTCGACCCGCACGGCCAGGCGTTGCGTGCAGGGGTCAAGCTGTCCGGCGCGACGGTGCATTTCGTGATCCCGGAGACCGATGCCGGACCGATCGTGATGCAGGGCGCGGTCACCGTGGCCGACGACGATACGCCGGAGACGCTCGCCGCACGCGTGATCGGAATCGAGCATCGCATCTATCCCGAGGCGCTGCGGCTACTGGCGAGCGGCCGGCTCAAGCTGGAAGGCGATCGCTGCAGCACGCAGGGCAGCGCCGCAACCGGCAGCACGTTGATCGCGCCGGCGCCTTAAGGCGCGTCGCCTGCGCCAACGCAAATCCCCAAGAAGGATCCCCCGGGGTGATGCGGCCGGGGGAAGCATCAGGATGAATTCCGCTAGCAGCGTCGATCAGTGAACCTTGAGGTTCTCTGCCGACGCCTTGCCGCGGTTCTCCACCAGCTCGTACTCGACGGTCTGGTTCTCGTTGAGTGTGCTGAGGCCTGCGCGTTCGACCGCCGAGATGTGGACGAACACGTCCTTGTCGCCGACGGCCGGCTTGATGAACCCGTAGCCTTTGGTCGGGTTGAACCATTTGACGGTACCCTTCGGCATCGTCTCTCTCCCAGTCTAGACATAAAAAAGACGCGGCCACGTTTTCCACGTGCCACGCCACAAGCGGGCTTTCAGCTGTCTGTTCAATTCCCCGGTCTTCAGATCCAAAGTCTTCAAGTCCGCAGTTTCGCCTCTCGAAGCCTTGGATAGAAACGTCGTGAAACGCACAGTCGAACGGCCGCAATCCGATTGTGAAGGGATTGCAACACGAAAATTGCGGCTTAGCAAGCGCGGTGGTTTTGCGTGACGCAACCTCAGCCTGTGCAGGTCGAACTATAGGCCCGAGACGTTCGGCCACTGGCCGACGGGCGGATGGAACCTGGTGCGCTAGCCCCGATCCACCCGCACCACGCGGCCCTTGTCGATCGCGAGCGCGAGCTGGCCGTGCTTGAGCTTGAGTGCCGCTTCGCCGAACAATTCGCGCCGCCAGCCATGCAGGGCGCCGACCTCGGCCTGATCGCTGGCCGCGATCTGCTCGAGGTCGTCGACGGTGGCGATCACCTTGCTGGCGACGCCATGGCGCTCCGAGGTCATGCGGAGCAGCACCTTGAGCAGCTCGACGGTCGCCGCACCGTTGGAATTGTTTCTGGGCTTTTCCAGCTTGGGCAGCGTCGCCTGGTCGCGGGCCAGCCCGCGCTGCACCGCGGCGATGATGTCGGCGCCCCATTTCGAGCGCTCGAAACCCTTCGGCAGCGAGCGCAGGTTGCCGAGCTTCTCCAGCGAGGTCGGCGCATGGGTGGCGATGTCGCCGACCGCATCGTCCTTGAGCACGCGCGAGCGCGGCACGTCGCGGCTTTGCGCCTCCTGCTCGCGCCAGGCCGCGACCTCGATAAGCACCGCGAGCTCGCGCGGCTTGCGCACGCGGGTCTTGAGCCGCTCCCAGGCACGTTCGGGATGGAAGTCGTAGGTCTTCGGCGAGGTCAGGATCTCCATTTCCTCGCTGACCCAGTCGCTGCGGTCGCGCTTGCGCAAATCGGCATCGAGCGCGGCGAAAACTTCGCGCAGATGCGTCACGTCGGAGACGGCGTAATGCAACTGCTCTTCAGTCAGCGGGCGGCGCGACCAGTCGGTGAAGCGGTGGGTCTTGTCGGGGCGATGGCCGGTGACGCGATCGACCAGCTGGTCATAGGCGATGCTGTCGCCATAGCCGAGCACCATGGCCGCGACCTGGGTGTCGAAGATCGGATGCGGGATCGTGCCGGAGAGGTGCCAGACGATTTCGATGTCCTGCCGCGCGGCGTGGAAGACCTTGAGCACGGCCTCGTTCGACATCAATTCGAAGAACGGCTTGAGGTCGATGCCGGGCGCCAGCGCGTCGACCACGACGGCTTCGTCCGCACTTGCCATCTGCACGACGCAGAGCAGGGGATAGTAGGTCGTCTCCCGCAGGAACTCGGTGTCGACGGTGATGACCTTGTGTTGGGCGAGCCGATCACAGGCGGCGGCGAGGTCGGAGGTCGTGCTAATCAGATCCATGAAGTATCCATGACGGCTTGACCACACGCGTTCTGCCGAAAGGGCAGCTATGTCAAGGGTCTTGCAGGGATTTTGGCCCTGCATATAGGGCAGAACTGGGCTTAATTGTATGGCTCGGCGCATGTCCTGGGCGTGATTTGGCGGTCTCGCGACGCGGTTTGCGCCCGAGGTTTGCTGTTTTCACGCCCTCGGCTTGGCAGAGGGCGCAGGGAAAGCCGGGTGCCGATCGCACCCATGGGCCCCGAGCAATGGGTAGAGAGCTCGGGGGTAGGACCACAGGTGTAACCGGAGCAATCCGGCTTTCCCTGCGCGATGGGTTACGGCTTACTTCGTGCTCTCCCCGGCGAGACTGGGCTTGCTTGTCACCGCCTTCGCAACACGCTTTCGCGTCCTGCGCGAGGACACCTGCCACTAGGGCGTCAGGACCACACGACTTCACCGTCCGCATCACGCGCACTCGTCAGTTGCGCGCTCGGCGTCCACCGCATCTCGACCCACGTTCGTGACGACCGCGAAGCGCCCCTCGATCGGGTGAGACGGGCGCATTGAACATCTGAGTTGGGTCAGACGTCAAGTAAAATTCTGAAAAGCCGAACCAGTAGATTGCCGGCTGATAATGCGTGACGTAACTTGCGAAACAACCTGAAGTCGAATCGAGCTGCAGAGAGCCACCACCGTGATCGCGACGCGGCCCGGGTCAGTTACCAGCGAGCTGTTTCAAATCGCCTCTGATGTCCCGGAGCATCGCCGCGATGCTGTGCTCGACGACATCAGTAGCATCATCGACACGAATTGGCTGACCGAAGGACGATTTTGGTCTCGCCAGCACTCGCCGTTCAAGCCCGACCACGGCCTTGTCCTGCTCCACCACGGCGGTGAATGCGTGGCTTACCTGATCATTCAGCGGCTGGCTCTTGAGGGCAGCCCCGTGATCTATCTTTCGGGCACCGCGGTCCGAGATGCCTATCGCGGCAGCAGCCTTTTCAAGCGGATGTTCGACACGGCAATGATGGCGGAGTTCGGTGACCCGGCGGCACCGGAAGAGTTCTGCCTGTGCTGGCGGACGCGAAACCCCGTCATCTACGTGCTGGGTCGCGCGCAATGCCGAAGCGTCGTTCCTGCCATTTCGGACGAGACACACGGCGGCGCCCTCGAAGATCTCTGTCTCAGATTGGCCGCGACCCTGTTCCCCCGCCAGGCCATTGAGCGGGCGACGATGGCGATGCGAGGCGCCTATGGCCGGCTGCGCTATCGCGATGAGCCGACGACCCAAACCTCGCCGGATGTCGACCGGTGGTTCGCGCAAGCCATCCCCAACAGATCAGATGCGGTGTTCTGCGCAGGATGGGCGAGCAATCGCTGGGCGAGGCGCTGAGCGACGAGGGGCGCGTTGAGCGCAATTGCGCACCTGAGGGCAGTCCGAAGGACTGAGCCCGGAACCCATAGAGCCGCGCAACTCGTGGATGAATGGATTCCGGGTTCTCGCTTTGCGAGCCCCGGAATGACGGAGGAGGCTGCGGCTTGCGCCGTCGGGCAAATCAGTGGCAGGGGGCCGTCCAGCGCGCGCGACAGAGACTTCCGCTATTAAGAAATAGATCCCCCAAACCGTTGGCCTGCAACTCATTGGGATTACCTCCAGCAGGAGCCGACCAGGCGCTTCCACTGCAACCCATTTTGGGGACCGATTTGATGGTCAGCTTGGTCTCGGGGCGCACACTATCTCTGTCGCCAAGGCGCCGCAGAGTAGCGCGATCTTTCAATAGGGTACTTGTGGGACTTCCGATCCGTTGTAAGGTGGAGCATGCGGCACTCGCATGGCTGTTGCCCAAAAAGGGCAGGCATCACCATAACAGGAGCGAACCAACGCGCCGGTTTTTGGGATCGAGACCGACATGGCTGGCGGCGGATCGTTCGATACGTTCCCCAAATTGCTGCTGCGAAATGCCGCGCAGTTTGGCACGCGGCCAGCGTTTCGGCACAAGGATCTCGGTATCTGGCAGAACTGGACCTGGGCTCAAGTTGCCGAGATCGTGCGAGCTTACGCCGCCGGCCTGGATCGCCTTGGCCTGCGGCAAGGCGACACGATCGCTGTTGTTGGCTCAAATCGGCCGAAGCTCTACTGGACCATGATGGCAGCGCAGATGCTGCGCGCCATTCCCGTTCCGGTCTACTCGGATGCCGTGGCGGATGAGCTTGCCTTCGTCCTCGCTCACGCCGAGGCGAAGCTCGTCGCAGCGCAGGACCAGGAGCAGGTCGACAAGGTCTTGTCGGTGTCCGACCGACTGCCGCAACTCGACAAGATTGTCTACGACGAGCCGCGCGGCCTCGACGGCTACGACCGCAGTGGATTGATCGCAATCGGCGATATCATCGAGGACGGTCGCACCGCGCTTGCGGCCGACGTGGCTCTTGGTGAACGGATTGATGAATACGTTCGAACGGGGAACGGTTCGGACATTGCGGTCATCCTCTACACCTCGGGAACGACTGGAGTGCCGAAGGGTGTCATGCTGTCGGCGCGCGGCTGCATCGATGCTGCAACCGACACCACGCGATTCGACAAGCTGACCGACAAGGACGTGGTGCTCGCCTATCTGCCGCTGGCCTGGGCGGGCGATCATTACGTCAGCTATGTGCAGGGCCTCGTGGCCGGATTCTGCATGGCGTGTCCCGAGAGCAGCGACACAATCGAGCAGGATCGGCATGAGATAGGACCAACCTTCTACCTGGCCCCGCCACGCGGTTTCGAGGCCATGCTGACGCGGTTGATGGTCCGCATGGAGGACGCCGCGCCGCTCAAGCGGCGGTTGTTCAACTACTTTCTGGACGTCGCACGCCGGTATGGCGAGCAAGTCTTGACCGGACGTCCGGTACCGCTGTCGGGCCGGTTGCTCTATGCGCTCGGACGCTCGCTGGTCTACGAGCCTCTCAAGAACGTCCTTGGCTTGTCTCTGGTGCGGGTCGCCTACACTGGAGGCGAAGCCATCGGTCCGGATCTGTTCGCGTTATACCGCTCGATTGGATTGAATCTGAAACAACTCTACGGCCAGACCGAAGCGTTCCTTTATGTAACGTGCCAGCCTGATGGGGAGATCTACTCGGACACGGTTGGTCCGGCGGCGCCCAACGTTGACATCCGCATTGCGGAATCGGGCGAAGTGCAATTCCGCTCGCCCGGCATGTTCCTCGGATATTTCAAGGATCAGGCAAAGACCGCGGAAGCCATGACGTCCGACGGATACGTCAGGACCGGCGATGCGGGCTTTTTTGACGAGAAGACCGGGCATCTGAAGATCATCGATCGTGCGAAGGACGTCGGTCGGCTGGTTGACGGCACGATGTTTGCCCCGAAGTACCTTGAGAACAAGCTGAAGTTCTATCCCAATATCAAGGAAGCGATCACGCTCGGTGACTCCCGGGAGTTCGTTTGCGCGATGCTCAACATCGACCCCGTCGCCGTCGCGAATTGGGCGGAACGCAACAACGTCGCCTACGGATCCTATCAGGAGCTTGCCGGGCATCCGCTGGTCTACGACATGGTCGCGAAGGACGTTGCCGCGGTGAACCGTTCGCTTGCCGGGGAAAAGGCGCTTGCAGGCGCCCAGATTCGCCGCTTTCTCATTCTGCACAAGGAGCTCGATGCGGATGACGGCGAACTGACCCGCACGCAGAAGGTACGCCGCCGCTTCATTGCCGAGCGCTATGCGCCGTTGGTTACGGCACTCTACAACGGGGCGCATGACGCCGACATTTCCACGGAAGTCACCTTCGAGGATGGCCGGAAGGGCACGACCGCGGCACGGGTCAGGATTTGCGACATGCAAGCCATTGGTTCGGGTGAATCTCTGGGGAGAGCCGCATGAGAGCGCCGGACACCAACGACATCTTGCTTGAGGTCGAGCGCGTGGTGCTCTCCTTCGGAGGTGTCAAGGCGCTGAGGGACGTTTCGTTTAACATCAGGAAAGGCGAAATCCGGGCCATCATCGGCCCCAACGGCGCCGGCAAGACTTCGATGCTGAACGTCATCAACGGTTTCTATCGCCCCAATCATGGCGCCATCACCTTCAAAGGGCGCACCCGGGCCAAGATGCAGCCCTTCGAGGCGGCACGGGGCGGCATCGCGCGCACCTTTCAGAATGTCGCCCTGTTCAAGGGCATGAGCGCGCTCGACAACATCATGGCAGGCCGTACCTTGAAGGTGCGCCGAGGCCTGTTGTGGCAGGTGCTGCGTTTGGGACCAGCTCTGGCGGAGGAGGTCGAGCATCGGCGCAAGGTCGAGGAGATCATCGACTTCCTCGAGATAGAGACAATCCGCAAGGTGCCGGTCGGGCGTTTGCCGTATGGTTTGCAGAAGCGTGTCGAACTTGGTCGCGCTCTGGCGATGGAGCCCGACCTTCTTCTCCTCGACGAGCCGATGGCCGGCATGAACCTCGAGGAGAAGGAGGACATGTCGCGGTTCATCATAGATGTGAACAATCATTACGGCACGACCATCGCCCTGATCGAGCACGATATGGCCGTGGTCATGGATCTGTCGGATCGCGTGGCGGTGCTCGATCACGGCGTAAAGATCGCCGACGGCACGCCTGACGAGGTGAAGAGAAGTCAGACCGTCATCGACGCCTATCTTGGCATTGCACACTGAGGAGCGCTCTTGATCGCATTCGGTCAGTTTCTCGAGGTCCTGATCGGCGGATTGATGTCCGGCGTCCTCTATTCGCTGGTCGCGCTCGGCTTCGTGCTGATCTTCAAGGCATCCGGCGTGTTCAATTATGCGCAGGGAGCGATGGTATTGCTCGCAGGGCTGGCGCTGGTTCGTGCCCTCGACCTCCTGGTCGCCAATGGTTTTCCGCTTTGGGTCGCGGTCGTGCTCGCCATCGGTTTTGCCGCCGTGATCATGGCGGCAACGGCCTGGCTCATCGAGCGGTTCGTGATCGGACCTCTCGTCAACCAGGACGCCCTCACGCTGTTCATGTCTACGATCGGCGTGACGTTCGTCATCGAGGGCGTGGCGGAGATGATCTTCGGATCGGATGTCTACCCGTTGCGGCTGTTCCCGACCGACGCCTGGTTCTTGTTTGAAGGGCTCTTCCCGGGCGGGATTCTGGTCAACAAGCTGGACGTCTGGGGCGCGTTGATTGCCGGCATCCTGGTCGGCGGCCTCGCGATCTTCTTTCAGCGCACCAAGACCGGTCGTGCGCTCAGGGCCGTGGCCGACGACCATCTTGCCGCGCACTCGGTCGGGATTCCAATCAGTTGGATTTGGTTCGTGGTCTGGCTCGTTGCAGGTCTCGTTGCGTTGGTCGCGGCGACGGTGTGGGGTACCAAGCTTGGCGTGCAGTTCTCCATCACCTTCCTTGCGCTGAAGGCCCTGCCGGTTTTGATCATCGGAGGCCTCACCTCCATTCCGGGAGCCATCGTCGGCGGGCTCATCGTGGGGGCGGGTGAGAAGATTGCCGAGGTGTATCTGGGGCCATCCATCGGCGGCGGTATCGAATACTGGTTTGCCTACGTGCTGGCGTTGGCGGTGCTGCTTGTGCGGCCACAGGGGCTGTTCGGCGAGCGGATCATCGAACGCATCTGAGGCAAGGAGGTCGGTGTGCTCTATCGCGAAGCTGGCCAGTTCAAGACGACTTACGCGGAAGACATGGCGATCTTCCCGATCCGTCAGGATCGTATTGCGCTCGCCATCTTGGTCGGGATTGCTTTCATTGGCGTGCCGCTGTTGGCCACCTTCCATGTCTGGCCGTTCGGCAGCGACTATCTGCTGTGGGCCATCTTGCTGCCCTTCCTCATCCTGGCGCTAGCCGCCATCGGCACCAACATTCTCGTCGGCTATTGCGGCCAGATCTCGCTCGGCAGCGGCGCATTCATGGCCATCGGCGCTTATTCGGCCTACAAGCTGGCGACCGGCGTCCACATCCCGCTGGCCTCGCTCGGCTTCGCGATCGCAATTCCACCATTGCCCGTGCTGGCATCCATTCTGCTTGGCGGGCTCATGTCGGCGGGTGTTGGAATCCTGTTCGGTATTCCGAGTCTGCGCATCAAGGGCCTCTATCTGGCAGTTGCGACGCTTGCCGCGCAGTTCTTCTTCGATTGGGCGTTCCTGCGGCTCCCGTGGTTCACCAACTATGCGCCGTCAGGATCGGTGAATGCGCCGGAACTGGATTTCTTCGGCGTGGTCGTTCGTACGCCGGTCGAGCGCTACCTGCTGTGCCTGCTCTTCGTGACCGTGCTTGCGGTGTTGGCGAAGAATCTCGTTCGCGGCAATCTCGGCAGGCAGTGGATGGCGATCCGCGACATGGATATCGCCGCCGAACTGATCGGCATCCGGCCGCTCTACGCGAAACTCACAGCTTTTGCGGTCTCTTCGTTCATCATCGGAGTGGCGGGCGCACTCTGGGGGTTCGTCTACCTCGGTTCATGGGAGCCGCTTGCATTCTCGATCGAACGCTCGCTGGATCTTCTGTTCATGGTCATCATCGGCGGGCTCGGATCGATCATGGGTTCGTTCATCGGGGCGGCCTTCATCCTCATCGTGCCGATCCTGCTGAATGTGCTTCCAACCGAACTCGGCCTGCCGCTGTCCACGCAAACGATCACTCACCTCCAGTTCATCATCTTCGGATCGTTGATCTGTTATCTTCTCATCAAGGAACCCCATGGCTTCGCCAGGCTGATATCGATCGGCAAGGAGAAGCTCAGACTTTGGCCGTTTCCCTATTGAAGGAGCGATCGTGCCTCGATCGCAACGCGGAGGGCGGCCGCTGACAACCGAGAGGAAGGAAAAACCCCGCGGGATTTTAAGGAGGAGGTTATCAACATGGCAGGTATTGCACGCAATGTACTGATACTGGCGGCCGCCTTGTCGGGCGCGGCGTTCAGCGCACCGGCCGCAGCGCAAAACGAGCAGTTCGTTCCAATTCTGTCCTACCGGACCGGACCGTACGCTGTGAACGGCGCCCCCTACGCGAACGGCGTTGTGGACTACTACAATCTGATCAATGAGCGTGACGGCGGCATCAACGGCGTCAAGATTCTGTTCGAAGAATGCGAGACGGCTTACGCGACCGACAAGGGCGTCGAGTGTTACGAGCGCCTCAAGAGCAAAGGGCCGACCGGGGCGGCGTTTATCAACCCGCTGTCGACCGGCATCACCTTCGCACTGACCGAAAAGACCGCGACCGACAAGATCCCGATCATCACGATGGGCTACGGCCGCGCCGATTCCAAGAACGGTGCGGTGTTCGCGTACAACTTCCCGTTGCTCGGCACTTACTGGTCCGCGGCCGATATCGCGATCCAGCACATCGCCAAGGAACTCGGCGGGTTCGACAAATTGAAAGGCCGGAAGATTTCGCTGCTGTACCACGACAGCCCATATGGCAAGGAGCCGATCCCGATGCTGCAGGTGCTGGCGCAGAAGTACGGCTTTGAGTTCACCCCGATCCCGGTCACGCACCCCGGTGTCGAGCAGAAGTCGCAATGGCTGGCGATCCGCCAGCAGCGGCCGGACTATGTCCTGGTCTGGGGCTGGGGCGTCATGAACAGCACTGCGATCAAGGAAGCAGCGGCTGTTGCCTATCCGCGCGACAAGATGATCGGTGTTTGGTGGTCGGGCGCAGAGCCGGATGTGACGCCGGCAGGTGATCAGGCCGCCGGCTACAAGTCACTGATGCTTCAGCATGGCGCCGGCAAGTTTCCCGTGCATGCCGACCTGGAGAAATACATCTACGCGAAGGGCAAAGGTTCAACCGAGCCTGGCAAGATCGGCGAAGTTCTCTACAACCGCGGCTTGGCGAATGCCATGCTCGGCGTGGAGGCGATCCGCAAGGCGCAGGAAAAATTCGGCAAGAAACCGCTGACGGGCGAGCAGGTCCGTTGGGGGCTTGAGAACCTCATCCTCACCGATGCACGTATCAAGGAACTCGGCTTCGAGGGGATGTTGAAGCCGGTGAGCATTTCCTGCTCCGACCACGAGGGCGCCCGCTACGGGCGCGTCCAGCAGTGGGATGGCAAGGGTTGGAAAATCATCTCGGACTGGTACACGGCCGACGAATCTCTCATCGAGCCGCTCGTCGCCGATGTGTCCGCGAAGTATGCCGCGGAGAAGAAGATCAAGCCGCGCGACTGCGCGAAAGAAACCTGAGCACGCGTGAGCGATCCGGGATGCAGGTTTGCCTGCTCCCGGATCGCGGAAGGTGCAACCATTTGGAGGTCTGCGCGTGTCAACTGCCAAGGTCGCCCTGACGACGGAAGCGGCGCTGGTTCTGTCGGTCAACAATATCGAGGTTGTCTATGATCACGTCATCCTCGTGTTGAAGGGGGTATCGCTTGAGGTGCCGCGGGGCGGCATTGTTGCGCTTCTCGGCGCCAATGGCGCCGGCAAGACCACGACGCTGAAGGCGGTCTCCAATCTGCTGCACGCCGAGCGCGGCGAGGTCACCAAGGGCTCGATCCTGTTCGATGGCGTCGAGGTGAAGTCCTTGTCGCCAAATGATCTGGTGCGGCGCGGCTGCATTCAGGTGATGGAGGGGCGGCGTGCCTTCGCTCATCTGACGGTCGAGGAGAATATCCTGACCGGCGCCTTCACGCGCAGGGACGGCAAGTCAGCTATCGCGCAGGATCTCGAACGGGTCTACGCCTATTTCCCGCGCCTCCGCGAACGGCGCGGTTCCACCGCCGGTTATACGTCGGGCGGCGAACAGCAAATGTGCGTGATCGGCCGCGCGCTGATGTCGCGCCCGAAGATGATCCTGCTCGATGAACCCTCGATGGGCCTCGCGCCGCAGATCGTGGAGGAGATCTTCGAAATCGTGAGGGACCTCAACATCAAGGAAGGCGTTTCATTCCTTCTCGCCGAACAGAACACCAACATGGCGCTCAGATATGCCAGCCACGGCTACATCCTCGAAAATGGCCGCGTCGTGATGGACGGCGAAGCGCCTGCGCTCGCCGCAAACGCCGACGTCAAGGAATTCTATCTTGGCGTCGCCGGCGATAAGCGAAAATCATATCGCGATGTGAAGCACTACAAGCGCCGCAAGCGTTGGCTGGCTTAGCGGATGAGGGCGTTTGCCTGCTGTCCCGGCAACTTGCGCCGTCAGGCAACTCAATGATTGGCGATCCGTCCGGCCTCGACCGGTGCGGAGATGTGGCCCGGATCGATCCGCGCCTCGTCCGCGCGAATGCGCGAGGGCCATCCGTGCCGTGAGGCCAGCATCGTGAGCCTGTCTCTGACGAGGTAGTGCGCGGGAGCTTCGAGGAAGCGCCAGACGAACCACGCCAGTGCGACCATGCACGCCACGACGAACGCGGTCGAGAACGCGTCCGGCGTTGGCGTGATCAGGAGCAGGATCACGTAGCCGAGCTGCAGATGCAGCAGATAGAGCGGATAGGTGATGCCACCCACGGCCCTGACCACGCTATCGGGCAGCGGCACCGACTTGATCCGGGTGGCGGCGAACACGATGCCGAGCGAGACGATGCAGATCGCCGTCACGACGCGCGGATCGAAGCTGCCATGGGTGTGGACGCCGAGCCGCTCCAGCTTGTGGACGGCCTGGAACGTCGCGGTGCCCATCGCCAGCGTCAGCAGGCTGTAGAGCCTCATGTCGCGCCGTCCGCGGTAGTGTTCGTAGATCAGCAGGCCAACGGCGAAGAAGCCACTGTCGTCGGCCATGAAGAGCTTCTCGAACAATGGGACGTCGAGTGTCAGCTCGTTGGCGAAGGTGATCGCGATCCACGCCACGATGATGGTGTCGATCCGCCGCGGGAAGATGCCCCAGGCCAGCAGCAGCGCGACCCAGGCGTAGAACACGACCTCGATCACCAGCGACCAATAGGCATCGTCCATGTAGGGCTGGCCGAGCATCGGCGCTGCGATGAACAGGTTCGCCAGCCACTGTCCCCACGTCACCTGAAACCAGGCGTGGCCGAGCAGCAGCGTCGCAAGGAAGGTCAGCGTCATGCAGATGACGAAGGTCGGATAGATGCGGCTGAAGCGGGCGATCGCGAAACCGACCGGCGTGCGGCCTTCCGCCGAATAGGCGATGACGAAGCCGGAGATCGCGAAGAACACGGGGACGCCGAGGAAGCCGTACTGGGCGACCGGGGCGAGATACGGCAACGCCACCTTTTGCACGCCGTGCGATGCGGTCCCCCAGAAGCCGTAATGATACAGGATCACGGCCCCGACCGCGGCGAGCCGCAGCAGGTCCAGCACGGGAACACGGGTCGAATCCGCATGTTTAGAAAAATTTGGCATAGGCCGATATTTTGGCCGTCAGCCGTGAAGGCGTCCTTAATCCGGCCGGCGAAACGGCTGAGGGCTGTTCACGATTGCAGGAGCCCGGTGGCGACGCCGGCGGCCGCGCTGAGCACGACCACGACGAGTGGCGGTGCCCGCCATGCCGTGAGCAGGACGAAGCCGGCCAGCGCGATGCCGACATCGAGCGGCCGCTGCACGCTGCTGGTCCACACCGGATTGTAGAGCGCGGCGCCGAGGATGCCGACCACGGCGGCATTGACGCCGCGCATCATCGCCTGCGCCGCCGGCTGCTTGCGGAATTGATCCCAGAACGGCAGCGCTGCGAGCAGGACGAGAATTCCCGGCACGAAGATGCCAATGAGGCCGACGACCGCACCCGGCACGCCGCCGATCACGGCGCCAAGATAGGCAGCGAAGGTGAACAGCGGGCCCGGCACCGCCTGCGCGGCGCCGTAGCCGGTGAGGAACGCATCGTCGCCGATCCAGCCCGGCGTCACCACCGCTTCGCGCAGCAGCGGCAGCACGACATGGCCGCCGCCGAACACCAGCGCGCCGGAGCGGTAGAACGCCTCGAACAGGCCGAGGCCGGGCCAGGTCCGGGCGAGGAGCGGCAGTCCGACCAGCAGGGCGAGGAACAGGATCAGCGCGGCGACGCCGGCGCGGCGCGACACCGGCATCGCGATATGCGTGACGCCGTTGGCCATTTGCGCCCGGCAGAACCAGAGTCCGGCGACGGCGCCGAGCACGATGGCGCCGATCTGCGCGATCGACGACGAACTGGCGAGGATCATCAGCGCCGCCACCGTCGCGATCGACGCGCGCTCGCGGTCGGGGCAGAGCGAGCGCGCCATGCCCCAGACCGCCTGCGCCACGATCGCCACCGCGACCAGCTTGAGGCCATGCACCAGGCCTGCGCCGGCAGGGCCGCTCAATCCGCTGGCGCCAAAGGCGAACAGCACGAGCGCGATCGCCGACGGCAGCGTGAACCCGGTCCAGGCCGCGAGCGCCCCTAGATAGCCTGCGCGCATCAGCCCGAGCGAAAAGCCGACCTGGCTGCTCGCCGGGCCCGGAAGGAATTGGCAGAGCGCGACCAGATCGGCATAGGCCTGTTCGGCAAGCCAGCGCCGGCGGGTGACGAACTCGTCGCGGAAATAGCCGATGTGGGCGATCGGACCGCCGAAGCAGGTCACGCCGAGCTTGAGGAAAATCAGCAGCACCTCGCGCGGCGAATGCGCGGCGGAGGGCGTCGTGTTGGAGTGCTGGACGTCGGTCTCGTTCAAGCGCCGTCAGTTCCCTGGCTTGCGTCCCGCGTCAGGACTCATCAGGGCAAGGATATCGCGATTTGGTGACGCCTGAGCGCGATATTATCTGGTTACAGCGAGATCGGAGGGCGCGGCGCGTCCGACATGCCTGTGGCCGTCGCGATGGCTCACTCGTAGCGCATGTTCTTCGACGGCCGGCGCGCCGCAGGCATCGCCAGCACGACGAGACACAGCGCGATCATCGCCAATCCCATAAATTCAAATGCAAATGCGTCCACGGGCCGTTCTCCCCCATCAGAAACAGTTAGACTTGTTGGGGGAGCGTTGACGCGGTGTTAAGCCTTATGGTTACCGCCGCGAGCCTCCCGGCATGGTGGAGGGTGAGTTAACGCTCACATGGCGCGTTGCTGGGACAAGTCTCGTAGGTGCTGTGGTGCGGTGCTAGGCCACGAGCTCCGGCAGCGCGGCGGCGAGCGCATCGACCGCAAGGCGGACCTTGAGCGGCAGCCGCGGCGTCGGCAGCCACAGCGCGTGGCAGTCGTAGGGCAGCTCGCCCTCGGTACCGAGCACGCGGACCAGCGCGCCGCGCTCGAGACGTTCGCGCACCAGCCAGGAGGGCAGCCACGCCAGCCCCATGCCGCGCGCCGCGGCGTCGGCGATGGCTTCGAGATCGTCGAGCCTGAGCCGCCCGGCCGGCCAGACCTCGCGCGGCGGCGCACCGTCGCGCGGGAACAGCCACGGGCGCGCGCGCCCCAGCCGGCGATAGACGATCGCCTGGTGCTGGCCGAGTTCGTCGAGCGTGCGCGGCCGGCCGTGGGCCTTCAGATAGGCGCGCGAGCCGCACACCACCATGCGCTGGCGCGCGATGCGCCGCGTGATCACATTGGCCTGCTCGCTGAGATCGCCGGTCCTGATCGCAAGGTCGTAGCCGCCCTCCATCAGATCGGCGACCGGGTCGCCGAACGAAAGATCGAGCTCCAGCGCCGGATACTTTTGCGCCAGCTTGAGCAGCAGCGGCGCCACGCAATGCCGGCCGAGCAGCGCCGGCATGGTCACCTTGAGCCGGCCGCGCGGTTCGGACAACGCGTCGGCCGCGATGGCGTCGGCGGCCTCCGCTTCGGCAAGCACGGCGCGGCAGCGCTCGTAATAGGCGTGGCCGAACTCGGTCAGGCTTTGGCGCCGCGTGGTGCGGTGGATCAGGCGAACGCCGAGCCGCTGTTCGAGGAATCTGACATGCTTGCCGACCATCGGGCCGGACATCTCGAGCACCTCCGCAGCGGCGGCGAAGGAGCCGAGTTCGACCGCCCTGAGAAAGACGGCCATGCTGGTCAGGCGGTCCATTATTCGAAACTCCCATTTTTGACTGTTCAGTCTGCGGGACGATTTATCCGCTGAACTGGCCTTGGCATAGCTCCATTCAATTCAACTGTTTTGGAGTGTTGCCGATGACTCGTGTCGTTCGCTTTCATCAAATTGGGGGTCCCGAGGTGCTGCGCATCGAGGATATTGCGATCGCGCCGCCGGCGCGCGGCGAGGTCCAGATCCGGATCAAGGCGCTCGGACTGAACCGTGCCGAGGCCCTGATGCGCAGCGGGACCTATATCGAGACGCCACCGCTGCCGTCCGGCCTCGGCCTCGAAGCCGCCGGCCTTGTCGAAGCGATCGGCGAGGGTGTCGGCGATTTCGCGCCAGGGGATGCCGTCAGCATCGTGCCGCCGATCTCGATGGCGCGATGGCCGGCCTATGCCGAGCTCGCGGCGTTTCCGGCCGAGCTGGTCGTCAGGCATCCGCCGTCGCTGGGGCTCGAGACGGCGGCCGCGGTGTGGATGCAATACCTCACGGCGTATGGCGCCCTGATCGACATTGCGAAGCTTGCCCGCGGGGAGTTCGTCGTCATCACGGCGGCATCGAGCAGCGTCGGGCTCGCCGCGATCCAGATCGCCAATCGCGTCGGCGCGATCCCGATCGCGGTCACGCGCAGCTCAGCCAAGGCGCAGGCGCTGCGCGACGCCGGTGCGGCACATGTGATCGCGTCCGCGGAGGAGGACCTGCAATCAAGGCTGGAGCAGATCGCGGGTCCCGACGGCGTCCGCGTGGTGCTCGATCCCGTGGGCGGCCCCGTCTTCGTGCCGCTGACAAAGGCGATGGCGCATGGCGGCATCCTGATCGAGTATGGCGGGCTTAGCGAGGCGCCGACGCCGTTTCCGCTGTTCACGGTGCTGAGCAAGAGCCTGATCCTGCGCGGCTACCGCGTGCACGAGATTGTTCAGGATCCCGCGCGGCTCGCCGCGGCGAAGGCGTTCATCCTCGACGGGCTGGCAGACGGCGCGCTGAAGCCAATCATCGCGCGGACGTTTCCGTTCGAAGAGATCGTCGAGGCGCACCGCTTCCTCGAGTCGAACGTGCAGTTCGGCAAGATCGTGGTGACGGTGTGAGGGCAGTCTCCCCACGTCATTGCGAGCGAAGCGAAGCAATCCGTCGGCCCGCACATGCGGAAGATGGATTGCTTCGTCGCTTCAGCGCAAAATTGCTTTGCAATTTTGTCGCGAGCTCCTCGCAATGACGCCGGTGCCTCACGTCCCGCAGAATGTCTGCGTCACCATCTGCTCGGGCAGGGGTGGGTCGGTGTAGGCGGCGAACTGCGGCTGATCCTCGTAAGGCTTCGCCAGCACCGTCAGCAGCTCCTCGAACGGCGCGTAGTCGTCGTTGTTGACCGCCGCCTGGATCACCGCCTCGATGCGGTGGTTGCGCGGGATGAACGCTGGATTGACGGCACCCATCGCCGCCTTGCGCTCGGCTGCGGTTTGCGGCTCCAGCGCGAGGCGGGTGCGCCAGCGGGCGGCCCATTCGTCGAACGCTGCGGCATCGGTGAACTGCGCGCGGACGTCGGCGGCGCTATCGGCCGCGGCGTCGCCGAGATGGCGGAAGGTCAGGGTGAAGTCGGCTGCGTTCTTGGCCATCACGTCGAGCAGGTCCTGGATTAGTGCCTCGTCACCGTCGCGCGCGGTGAACAGGCCGACCTTGGCGCGCAGCCCGGCCTGATAGGCCGCGGTGAATTTTTCCGGGAATTCGCCGAGGATCGTCTGCGCCTGTTCGATCGCCTTCTCCTGCTCGCTGTCGAACAGCGGCAGCAGGCACTCGGCGAGCCGGGTCAGATTCCACAGCGCGATGCGCGGCTGGTTGGCGTAGGCGTAGCGGCCCATCTCGTCGATCGAGGAGAACACCTGCGCCGGGTTGTAGGCGTCAAGGAAGGCGCAGGGACCGTAGTCGATGGTCTCGCCCGAAATCGAGGTGTTGTCGGTGTTCATCACGCCGTGGATGAAGCCGACCAGGAGCCAGCGCGCGACCAGCGCGGCCTGCCGCGCCACGACGCCGGCGAGCAGCGCGTGATAGGGCTGCGCGGCATCCCTGAGCTCGGGATAGTGCCTCGCAATGACATGGTCGGCGAGGGCGCGCACGCCGTCGGTGTCGCCGCGGGCGGCGAAGAATTGGAAGGTACCGACGCGGATGTGGCTCGAGGCGACCCGGGTCAAGACCGCGCCTGGCAGCGCGGTCTCGCGCATCACGGGCTCGCCGGTCACGACCGCTGCGAGCGAACGGGTGGTCGGGATGCCCAAGGCGAACATCGCCTCGCTGACAATGTATTCGCGCAGCACCGGGCCGAGCGCGGCGCGGCCGTCGCCGCGGCGCGAGAACGGGGTCGGGCCGGATCCCTTGAGCTGGATATCGCGGCGGACGCCGTCCTGGTCGATCACCTCGCCGAGCAGGATGGCGCGGCCGTCGCCGAGCTGGGGAACAAACTGCCCGAACTGGTGGCCGGCATAGGCCATGGCGATCGGGTCGGCGCCGTCAGGCAGCCGCTTGCCGGCGAGGATTTCGGCGCCTTCCGGCGTCGAGAGCAGGTCCGGATCCAGCCCGAGCTGGACCGCGAGCGGCCGGTTCAGCTTGATCAGCCGGGGGGAGGCCACCGGGGTCGGCGCGACGCGGGCGAAAAAGTTCGCCGGCAGCGCCGAATAGGTGTTCTGGAACGGGAAATGGATGGTCATATCGGGAAGATAGGCCCGCGGGCCGAATAGGCAAACGATTGGCGCCGCCGGTGCGGAAAATCTGCGGTTTGGCCCGAAAAGGCGGCGTTCCATTGGTTGCCGCACCCGGCCTCGTCGGGTAAACCCTCCGCAACTTCGGACGGGGCATTTTGGCCCTGTCGCGATTCGACCCTCCGACATCAGTTTTGGAACGAAAATGCATCGCTACCGGTCACACACATGCGGCGCGCTCCGTGAGAGCGATATCGACCAGACGGTCCGGCTCTCAGGCTGGGTCCACCGGGTCCGCGACCATGGCGGCGTGCTGTTCGTCGATCTGCGCGACCATTACGGCATCACCCAGTGCGTGGCCGATCCGGACTCACCGGCCTTCGCCGAGGTCGAGAAGTTCCGTTCGGAATGGGTGGTGCGGATTGACGGCAAGGTCCGCCGCCGCCCCGCCGGCACCGACAATCCCGAACTGCCGACCGGCATGGTCGAGATCTACATCAAGGAGATCGAGGTGCTTGGCCCGGCGGCTGAGCTGCCGCTGCCAGTGTTTGGTGAGCAGGAATATCCTGAGGACATCAGGCTGAAGTACCGCTTCCTCGATCTGCGTCGCGAGAAGCTGCACCAGAACATCATGACCCGTGGCGCGGTGGTCGATTCCATGCGCAAGCGGATGAAGGAGCAGGGCTTCTTCGAATTCCAGACCCCGATCCTGACGGCGTCCTCGCCGGAAGGCGCGCGCGATTTCCTGGTGCCCTCGCGCATCCACCCCGGCAAGTTCTACGCGCTGCCGCAGGCGCCGCAGCAGTACAAGCAGCTCCTGATGATGTCGGGCTTCGACCGCTACTTCCAGATCGCGCCGTGCTTCCGCGACGAGGACCCGCGCGCCGACCGCCTGCCGGGCGAGTTCTATCAGCTCGACGTCGAGATGAGCTTCGTCACCCAGGACGACGTGTTCGCGGCGATGGAGCCCGTTATCACCGGCGTGTTCGAGGACTTTGCCAAGGGCAAGCCGGTCACCAAGAACTGGCCGCGGATTCCATTCGCGGAAGCCGTGCGCAAATACGGCTCCGACAAGCCCGATCTGCGCAACAAGATCGTCATGCAGGAAGTCTCGGAGCACTTCCGCGGCTCCGGCTTCAAGGTGTTCGCGCGGATGCTGGAAGACCCGAAGAACCAGGTCTGGGCCATTCCGGGCACCGGCGGCGGTTCGCGCGCGTTCTGCGACCGCATGAACTCCTGGGCGCAGGGCGAGGGCCAGCCTGGCCTCGGCTACATCATGTGGCGCGAGGGCGGTGAGGGCGCGGGTCCGCTTGCGAACAACATCGGCCCGGAGCGGACGGCTGCGATCCGCGACCAGCTCGGCCTCAAGGAAGGCGATGCCGCGTTCTTCGTTGCCGGAGATCCGGAAAAATTCTGGAAGTTCGCGGGCCTCGCGCGCACCAAGCTCGGCGAAGAGCTGAACCAGATCGACAAGGACCGCTTCGAGCTCGCCTGGATCGTCGACTTCCCGATGTACGAGTATGACGAGGAGAACAAGAAGGTCGACTTCTCGCACAACCCGTTCTCGATGCCGCAGGGCGGCCTCGACGCGCTGAAGTCGCAGGACCCGCTGACGATCAAGGCGTTCCAGTACGACATCGCCTGCAACGGCTACGAGATCGCCTCCGGCGGCATCCGCAACCACAAGCCGGAAGCGATGGTGAAGGCGTTCGAGATCGCCGGCTATGGCGAGCAGGAAGTCATCGACCGTTTCGGCGGCATGTACCGCGCGTTCCAGTACGGCGCTCCGCCGCATGGCGGCATGGCGGCCGGCCTCGACCGCATCGTGATGCTGCTCTGCGGCACCAACAATCTGCGCGAGATCTCGCTGTTCCCGATGAACCAGCAGGCCATGGATCTGCTGATGGGCGCGCCGTCGGAAGCGACGCCGAAGCAGCTCAAGGAGCTGCACATCAAGACCAACCTGCCGGCCAAGGGCTAGCCTTTGAAGTCACCTCGCCCCGCGCTTGCGGGGAGAGGTCGGATTGCGAAGCAATCCGGGTGAGGGGCCTCTCTCAGCGCAAACTCGTCTTTCGAATTTGCGGAGGCAGCCCCTCACCCCAACCCTCTCCCCGTAAGAACGGGGCGAGGGAGAAGAGGCGTCACAGCCCCGTCGAGGCCTCGATCTTGAATTGCGCCAGCGCCGATTGCGGATCGGTCTTGAGCAGCTGTATCAGCTGAAGCGCCGGTGCTTTGGCGCGCGGGGTCAGCTTGATGACCAGCGTCTGCCCCGGCGTTTCGATGAACTGGCTGATCGCGGTGACGAGGGCGGTCGCATCCGGATTGCCTCCGCCGATCGCGTCGCCCTGCGCCTTGATGCTGTCGAGGATGGCCGTGCGCGCCTCGTCGCGGCCGACGTTCTGGGTGCGGGCGAACTGGGCGACCGCGAGGTCGATGACGCCGAGGTCGTGGACCACAAGCTCGATCGTGCCGGCCTCGATCTGCGCGGCCGCGCCCATCGCTTCCGCGGCGCTGACCGAAAATGCCTCGCGCGGCACGTTGCCGAGCGTGAGCTTCGCCGATGCATTGAGCAGGCCCGCCATGTCGAGCTTGACCGGCTCGAGCGCGAACGACCGTGACGTCTCGGTCCAGGCAGCGCCGAGATCGGCATCGACGGCCATCCGGTCGATGCCGGCTGCGACGAGTGCCTGCTGCTGCGGATCCGTTGCATCCAGCGGTGCAGCCATCTTCGCGACCAGCCGCAGCTTGCTCGGGATCGTGCCGACGAACTGGCCCCAATCGAGGCTGAGGACGTCGATGTTGACCGGCTTGCCGGTGGCCTTGTAGGGCGCCGTGACGCCCTTGATCTCGACGCCCTCGATCAGGGGAAACAGCGCCAGTGTCTGTTCGGCCGACGGCTTCTGGCCTGCGAACTGTGACGAAAGCCGCATGAAATTCGCGACATCGAGCGATTTCAGCGCGAAGCGTCCGACCTTGAGGGCGCCCTTGGGTCCATTTCCATCCAGCCCCTCGACCGCGAACTCGCCGACCTTACCGTGATCAAAGTTGAACCGCATCGAGGCGAGCGTTAGCCGCGCTTGCGGTGTCTGAGGCGTCTCCATTGAGAACCCGTGCAACTCGACATTTCCCATGCTGAAGCCCGCGTAGAGGCCGGCGATTTTATCCAGCAGTTCGCGCGCCTGGGCCGGAGATGGCGGCGGACTCCCCGGTGGCGGGATCATTGCCAACAACGACGGCAGCTGCATCCGTGACGGGTTGATCCTGACGTCATCGATCCTCACACCGTCGATCCGCGTATTCAGGCCGGGCGTGGCGTTGATGATGTAGGGACCGGCCGAAACATGTCCCTGGACCCGGTAGTCGCGGTCGTCGTTGGCCTTGGCGGGATCGAATATCGCCGCCATCGCGCCGACGTCGATATCTGTCGCGACAATGTTCGAGAGCTCGCCGGTTGTCTTGAGTGGCTTGCCCCCGGGTTGGGAGTTGAAGGTGAAGACGGCGCCGTCGGTCTTGCTGGACGCGATCTTCCCGTCTTTGATGTTGTCGAGCACAACGTTCGAGTAAGTGTATTCGCCGCTCATGCTGTCGGCACCTGATGTGGCGGTCTTGACCGTTCCGGTCAGGCTGGGGGCCGTGACCGACGAGGCGCTGACGCCGGCTAGATAGGCGAGGCCGAACCCGTAGAGATCGAATAGTGATGCCGACTTCCGAAGTTGACGAACACCGGTCGGGCCGGTGAAATCCTTCACCGTGACCTGCGGCACCTTGTAGTTGAGCGTGACGGCCTGTTTGTCGCCCATCGTGGCATCGATCTCGACGTCGCGGGCCTCAAGGCTCGCGGCGGAAAAGCGCGAGGTGTCGGATCGGTCGACGCCATAGGCCATCACGGTCGCCGCCTTCAGCCTGAACGGCGGCTGCGTGCCGGTTTCGACGGCGATATCCCCGATGGTCAGGGTGCGCTGCATCAGGTCGAAAGAAATCCGGCCATGGCTCGCCGTGCCACCTTCGGCGCGGACCTGGTCGAATACGGCCTCCACGGCGCTTGTGATCCGCCGCTGGGTATACAGGTCGAAGCCGAAGAAGCCGCCGATCGCAATCACGACGACCGCGATCAGGCCGAGCAGAATTTTCTTCATTCGGTCAACTCCGGATCATCAAGGGAAAAAAATTGCCAAGCTGCGGCCGAACGGTGCAGCATCGGTGAACTGGGCCGTCCAGGCCTGTTGACGGGGGTATTATCGGATGTTGCATCCAAGCGGCCGGACATGCTTCACATCCAGCTCGATTTACCGGACAACTGACCTTTGCCTGGATTAGCACAGAAACAAGAAATTTGGGCCGGAAACGCGGGGAGCACGTATGTCGTCATCGTCTGAAGAACTCCATAACGCCGCGCTCGCCTATCACCGGCTGCCGCGTCCGGGCAAGCTCGAGATCCAGGCCATCAAGCCGCTCGCCAACCAGCGCGACCTGGCGTTGGCCTATTCGCCGGGCGTTGCCGCCGCCTGCACCGAGATCGCCAAGAACCCGGCCGAGGCGGCGACGCTGACGGCCCGTGCCAATCTCGTCGCGGTGGTCTCGAACGGCACTGCGGTGCTCGGCCTCGGCAATATCGGCCCGCTGGCCTCCAAGCCCGTCATGGAAGGCAAGGCGGTGCTGTTCAAGAAGTTCGCCGGCATCGACGTGTTCGACATCGAGATCAAGGCCGACACGATCGAGCGCGTGGTCGAGACCGTCGCCGCGCTGGAGCCTACCTTCGGCGGCATCAATCTGGAGGACATCCGCGGGCCCGAGTGTTTCGAGATCGAGGGCCAGCTCAAGGAGCGCATGAAGATCCCGGTATTCCACGACGACCAGCATGGCACCGCCATCATCGTCGCCGCCGCGATCGTCAATGGGCTGCTGCTGAACGGCAAGCAATTGTCCGACGTGAAGATCGTCTGCTCCGGCGCCGGCGCCGCCGCAATCGCGACCCTCAATCTGCTGGTGTCGATGGGCGCGCAGCGCAAGAACATCTGGGTCTGCGACATCGACGGTGTGGTCTATGACGGCCGCAACACCACGATGGATCGCTGGAAGGCGGTCTATACCCAGAAGACCGACGCACGCGTGCTGGCCGACGTCATTCCGGGCGCGGACATCTTCATCGGACTGTCGGCGCCGGGCGTGCTGAAGCCCGAGATGGTCAAGCAGATGGGGGACAAGCCGCTGGTGATGGCGCTTGCCAATCCGGTGCCCGAGATCATGCCGGACGAGGCGCGCCTGGCGCGTCCCGATGCGATGATCTGCACAGGACGGTCGGACTTCCCGAACCAGGTCAACAACGTGCTGTGCTTCCCCTTCATCTTCCGCGGCGCGCTCGACGTCGGCGCCACCGCGATCAACGAGGCGATGAAGCACGCCGCGGTGGACGCGATCGCGCAGCTCGCGCGCGATCCGCCGTCGGATGCGGTGGCCCATGGTTTCGATACCGGCGAGACTCAGGGCTTCGGCCCGGGCTCGCTGATTCCAAGCCCGTTCGATCCGCGTCTGATCCTGCGCATCGCGCCGGCCGTGGCCAGGGCCGCGATCGAGTCTGGCGTCGCGACCCGGCCGATCACCAATTTCGACGAGTACACCGCCAGTCTCGAGCGCTACGCGTTCCGCTCCGGCCTCACCATGAAGCCGGTGTTCGCCAAGGCGAAGACCCAGCCGGTGCGCGTGATCTACGCCGAAGGCGAGGATGAGCGGGTGCTGCGCGCCACCCAGGTGGTGCTGGAGGAGAAGCTGGCGCGGCCGATCCTGGTCGGCCGGCCGTCGGTGGTCGAGACCCGGATCAAGCGCTTCGGCCTGTCGATCAAGGCCGGCCGCGATTTCGATCTGGTCAATCCCGAGGACGATCCGCGCTACCGGTCCTATGTGCAGTCCTATATCGACGTCGCCGGCCGCCGCGGGGTGACGCCGGAGGCGGCGCGGACCGTGGTCCGCACCAACAACACCGTGATCGCGGCTCTCGCGGTGTCGCGCGGCGAGGCCGACGCGATGCTGTGCGGCGTCGAGGGCCGCTACATGAGCCATCTGCGCCACGTCCGCGAGATCATCGGCTTCCTGCCGGGGGTCAGCGACTACGCCGCGCTGGCGCTGATGATCACGTCCACCGGCGCGCATTTCATCGCCGACACCCAGGTGCGGCCGAACCCGAGCGCGGAGGAGCTCGCCGAAGTGGCTTCGCTCGCGGCGATCCACGTCCAGCGCTTCGCCTTCAAGCCGAAGGTCGCCTTCGTGTCACATTCCGACTTCGGCAGTTATGATACGGACTCCTCGCGCAAGATGCGGCGGGCCACCCAGCTCCTGAAGGACAAGCATCCGGAGATCGAGGCCGACGGCGAAATGCAGGGCGACACCGCGCTGTCGGCCATGGCGCGGCGCCTGGTGCTGCCGCAGTCGCGGCTGGAGGGCGAGGCCAACATCCTGATCATGCCGAACCTCGACGCCGCCAACATCGCCTATCAGATGATCAAATCGCTGGCCAACGCGTTGCCGGTGGGGCCGATCCTGATCGGTCCGGCGCGCCCGGCGCACATCCTCACCCCCGGCGTGACGGCGCGCGGCATCCTCAACATGACCGCGGTCGCCGCGGTCGAGGCCCAGGAGCGCGCCGGCCGCGCGCAGCCGACGCTGTTCGGCTGACGGGCGTTGTTTGAGCACGTTATGTTCGGAGAACCGCAGCGCGGTTTTCCGCATCGTACGCGAGCCGAGATGGATTCGATTTGATCGAAGCAGGCGGAGCGACCATAATCGCTGCGCCTGCTTCGTCCGACTTCTGCCATCCAGTGAGGCCGACCCATGCCAGCGTTCATCACCTTCGGACGGATTCTGTTTGCCGTGCTGTTCCTCTACTCGGGAGCGAGCAAGCTGTTCGGCATCCAGGCGACCGCGGATGTGATCGCGGCGAAGCTGACGATCCCGGCCATCGCCGCACCGTATACCCAGCAGATCGAAACCGTCGTCGGCATGCCGTTCATGCAGCTGCTGGCGATTGTGGTCGGTGGCTTCGAGATCCTCGCCGGGCTGATGATCGCGGTGAACGTGCTGGCGCGGTTCTTCGCGCTCCTCCTGATCATCTATGTGTGCGTCGTCACCTTCTACTTCCATGATTTCTGGAACCAGCCGGCACCCGACAATCTCAGGACCCTGATCGACGCGCTGAAGAACCTGTCGCTGATCGGCGCGCTGTTCATCATCGCCGGCTACGGCCGCGGCCCGCGCCGCGACGACCCGGCGTATGGGGACGTGTAGGCTGTACGGCGTAGGATGGGTAGAGCGTAGCGAAACCCATCATCGGCGCCGCGGGTATAGGTCGATGGGTTTCGCTTCGCTCTACCCATCCTGCTGACTTCGATCAATCGTCAACCCATCCGCCGCCACGGCGTGACGCTGACGTCCTGCTCCTCGTCGATCAGCTGCGGCGCACCGGCGTGAAGGCCGTGCGCTGACAGCACCTGCTGCGGGGTGCGGGCAGGGACGTCAGGAAAGCATGGCTCGCCGTCGGGGATGCGCACCTTGGCTGCGACCGAGAGCCAGAACGTGTCGTAGCGGTCCATGAACATGCCGAACACGCCGGGGCCGCCGATGATGGCGACCATGCCCGAGGTCACGCCGGCCTCGCGGCTCGCGGTCTCGAACGGGCAGCCGGCGGGATTCCACAGCAGCGCCTTCGGATTGCTCGGGTCGGGCGCGATTGCCGCGACCTTGCCGGTCAGGATGAGGCGGCGCCGCTTCGGTGCGTTCGGCTGCTCTTCCTGGGAGTGGCGGCCATGGACGACGAGATCGGCGCGGTCGAGGGCAGCGGTGAAGAACCGCTTGTCGCCCTCGATCTTGAGATCGTCAGGCATGACATTCCGCGCGTTCGCCAACCGGCCATCGGCGGAGACGATGACGAAACCCTCGATACGCAATCCAGACACCAAGACTTGGCCGGCGCGCTTACTGATCGACCGTGGTGACGACGCTGTTCACCGGCCGCGAGCTCACGGTCGGCAGCTTGACGTCCTTGGCGAGCTCCTGCTCGTATTGCGGCAGCACGGTCGCCGGGAATTTGGCGCGCATCGCGACCACCTTGTAGCCGCCGGCCTTGAGCTGCGTCAGCAGCGTCGGCAGCGCCTCCGCGGTGTGCTTCTGGAAGTCGTGCATCAGGATGATGCCCTTGCCGAGCTTGGCAAGCTTCTTCATCACGGTGTCGATCACGGCTTGCGAGTTCTTCGACTTGAAGTCGAAGGAATCGAGGTCGCAGGAGAAGATCGCGATGTTGCGGTTGCCGAGATAGGTGACCATCTCGGGCGGATGCTGCAGCGCCGGGAAGCGGAAGAACGGCGAGGGTGAGGTCTCGAGCGCCCACTTCACCGCGGCGAGGCCGCGCTCGATCTCGTCCTTCTTCTGATCCTCGGTGAGCTTCTTGTTGTTCAGGTTCTCGTGCGACCAGGTGTGCGAGCCGACGGTGTGGCCGGCGGCATAGACCTGACGCAGGATTTCGGGGTGATAGGTGGCGTGCTTGCCGATCGGGAAGAAGATGCCCGTGGTGCATTCATCCGCGAGCGCCTTCAGCACCGCCGGCGTGTTGCCCGGCCATGGACCGTCATCGAAGGTCAGCACCACTTCATGGTCGCGCAGGAAGTCGAGCTGCTTGAAATGCTCGAAGCCGAAGCCCGGTCCGCCCGTTGTGTCGATCTCGACGGTGCGGGCAACGCCGAGCGCGTTCGGATTGGTGCAGGCGGCGCGCGCGGGCTGCGGCGGCTGCTTCGGCGGCACCGGAGCGGCCGCTGCGGCAGGTGCAGGCGCTGGAGCCGCGGCCGCTGGTGCGGCTGCCGGCGCTGTGGCAGCGCCCTTGGCGGGCGGCGTCTGCGACCAAGCTGCGCTCGACGCGAGCAACGATACGGTCCCTGCGAAAATCAGACCTGCCGCAATGCGCATGGTGTGTTCCCTGCTGATCGCGCTCCAGGTCGCGGCATCGCCGCGGCCGGACCGCTTTCGCCCCCATCCGATCGTACCCTAGTCGCAGTCGCGACGCCAAGGCAATGAACGTGGCGGGCTCGTGTCCAAAATCCTCGTCGGATCAGTTAATTCCGGGGATTATCGCCGCTTCTCAGGCCGCCGCCAATGCCCGTGCGATCCCGGTCTTGATGCGGGTGTCGTCGGGCGTGACCGACTCAGGGAAGACATCCGCGATGTAGCCGTCGCGGCCGATCAGGTATTTGTGGAAATTCCAGCGCGGCACGTCCTTCGGTCGCGCCTCCGCGGCCCAGCGGTAAAACGGATGCGCGCTCGTGCCGCGGACCACCGCTTTCGCCGCGATCGGAAAGGTGACGCCATATTGATGCTGCGCGGTCTCGGCGATCTCGGTCGGGCCGCCGGGTTCCTGGCCGCCGAAATCATCGGAGGGCACGCCGATGATGACGAAGCCGCGATCGCGGAACTCGGTCCACAATTGTTGCAGGCCGGCATATTGCGGCGTGAAGCCACAGAGCGACGCCGTGTTCACGATCATCAGGGGATGGCCGGCATAGTCGGCAAGGCGGATGTCGCCGCCGTCGAGTGCCGGGAATGAGAAGGCGTAGGCGGTGATCCGGCTCATCGCGGGCGGCTGCGCATGCAGCGCACGGGAGCCTGCGGCCGCGGCCAAGGCCGCCGCGATCAGTGTCCTGCGGTCCATCATGGTCTCGTCCCCGGAACAGATGCGGCTTGCATCATAATCCAGCGGGCAGGCGCAGGCTTTCAAGAAGGCGTTATAGCGGGCTTAGCGCAGCGGCAGGATGAAGTCGGTGCCTTCGCCGGTCTCGCCCTGGTTGACGCCGAGGTCGGACACGATGATCGATCCGCCGGTGCCGAGCGCTTCGTTGATCCGCGCCATCACGTCAGCCGGAATCGAGATGCGGTCGAGCGCTTCGGCCGGGCTGTTGGTCGCCGGCTGCGGCTTGACCTCGACCGGCGCTGCGGCCGCCACCTTGCGACGATGCGAGGTGCGGTCCTCGACGTCGATGCGGGCGGCGTTGCGGGTCGGCAGCGTCACCACCGACCAGCGCAGCAGGTTGGCATCTGATTTGTCGGCTTCCGCGGTGAACACATGCGTGCCGAGCGGCCGGTCGCCGGCCGCGATCGTCACCGGCACCTCGAACAGCGGCGCAAAGTTCTGCCGCACATAGAGCTTGGAATCCTTGCGGCTGATGAATACCGCGATCTGGCCGGCGCGCTTCGACACGTCGATCTTGGCGATGCCCGGCAACCGCGCCGGATCCTTGGCTAGGTCCTTGTTGGCGTCGGGCGCGTCGGCCGCAGTTGCGGCTTCGGCGGGCTTGTCGATGGTCTTGACGCCATCCGCCGCCTTGGCGGCGTCCTTGGCCGCATCGGCCTTCGGCGCATCCACCTTGGGCGCCTCGGCGACCTCAGGCTTGGCGGCATCCGCCTTCGGTTCGTCGGCCTTGGCTTCGGCCTTCACCGGGTCGTTCGCGGAGACCTCCGACTTCGGCGTGTCGGTGCTGCCGGTGGTTTCGCTGGCCGACTTGTCGTCGGTGGCGACGCTGCCGTTGCCGGCGGAATTGGTCTCGGCCGGCTGGTCGGCCGCGGCGATCCCGGGCTTTGTCGGCTGTGACGGGTCGGCTGCACGCTTGTCGGCGATGGGATCGCTCGCGGCGGAGGACGCATCGGACATCGTCACCGACGCGCTCGCGCCGCTGGCGTCGGCGGTGTGGGTGTTGTCGCGCAGCGACGCGGCGGCGGCGTGGCCGACGCTGCTGCGCAAATCGAGTTCGGTCTGCGGCTTGTCCGCGCCCTTGTCGCTCTTCACGCCGAGCGGCGCATCCATCTTCAGAATCTCGTCGGCCACCGGCTGCTGCGGCGCGACCTTCTGCGTCACCAGCAGCGGATGCGAGAAATTCTCTGGAGAGATCGCGCCCGGCGTGACGAACACGCGGGCGCCCATCCGCGTCCAGTTGTACATCTTGACCGCAAACGACATCGGCATGCGGATGCAGCCGTGGGAGGCCGGATAGCCGGGCAGCACACCGGCGTGCATGGCGATGCCCGACCAGGTGATGCGTTGCATGTACGGCATCGGCGCGCCGCTGTAGATGTTGGACTGATGGTACTTCTGCTTCTGGATGACGCTGAAGACACCCATCGGGGTCGAGTGCCCCTTCATGCCGGTCGACACCGGGCTCTCGGCGTAGAGGCCGTTGGCGTCGTAGATCCTGACCCGCTGCTGGTCGATCGAGACCGAGATGATCAGGGGACCCTGCGGCTTGCTGCCGGCCTCCTTCTCGATCGCCGGAGCCTTCTTGGCGAGATTGCGCTTCGGCTTCGGCCGAACCGGCTGCGGCATCGGCTCGACATCGCCGTAATAGGCGGAGTCGCGATTCCAGTAGAACAGCGCCGCATCGGCCTGTGACGAGGCGGCCACGGTGCCGGCCGCCGTCAGAATTGCAAACTGCCAGAACCGCCCATTCGCAGAATCAAAAATCGAAATCCGACGACCGCTCGCGCGCATATTCCGAATCCCAGTCCAAACTATCTATTGGTTGTCGCAGACGCGGTACGCGTTCACCAGCGCAAGCGATCTAACCCTTCCGTGAGGGGCGAATTTTCGACGAAAGAGTAACAAAAAAGCCTCACAAGAGGTTAAAGCGCCGGGCGCGATCACCGAACTGTCAGCGCCTTCCTGTGCGGCGTTTGCGCACTACATAGGCGGGACCTACCCCGCGGAGACCTCAATGACATCGAGAACTGTGAGCCTGTGTGATGTGCGACTGCTGTCTCGATGGGGGTGCGCGGCGCTGCTGATGTTGCTCGCCTCATTGGCGACCTTGGGGCAGGCAACGCCTGCGGCGGCGGCCGACGAGCCGGACCTGATCTTCCGCCGCTCGACGGTGTTTAAATGGGTGAGCCCCAACGACAAGCTCGCGACCTACGGCGTCGACGACCCCGAGGTCGAGGGCGTTGCCTGTCACTTCACGGTGCCGGAGAAGGGCGGCTTCAAGGGCTGGCTCGGCCTTGCCGAGGAAGTCTCTGATATTTCGCTGGCTTGCCGGCAGATCGGGCCGATCCGCTTCAAGAACAAGCTCGGCCAGGGCGACGACATGTTCCGGCAGCGCCGGTCGCTGTTCTTCAAGAAGATGCAGATCGTGCGCGGCTGCGACGCCAAGCGCAACGTGCTGGTCTACATGGTCTATTCGGACAAGCTGATCGAAGGCTCGCCGAAGAACTCGACGTCGTCGGTGCCGATCATGCCATGGGGCGCGGCCGATGCCACCGCGGTGCAGAAGTGCGGCGAGTTCATTCAGTAGCGGGAGCAGGGGCTTGGCTCCGGTGGTTGAAGCAGCGGGAGAGCTAGCGCTTGGTTTGCCCGAACTGCTTCGTGCCAACGCTGAAGCCCGGCTTGAGCTTCGAGTCGCGGCAGCCGACGAGGCGGACCAGCTTCTGCGGCGCGCACTCATTGTCGCCCATCACATAAGCGCCCTGCTGCGGCATCGCGGCCGTCATCTGTTGCTGCTGGCCGGATTTGCGGGCCGCGGAATCATTGCCAACACCGGTGTTGCCATTGCCCACGACGGACATCCTTCGTTGGATTGATCTCAACAACCGTTGGATCGGGATCACGACAACGTGCCACCGCGGAGTTGGTTGCACGGCGCCCAGATGAGTCGGCCGAACCGTCGCCCGGTTCATGCCGTCCTTGCTGGACTGCTTCCTGTCTCAGCAGAGGAAAGTTAAGAAAGCGCGCTAGAGCGCTCAGTCTGCTTGCATATTCCAACTATCCACAGGCGCGCAGGTTGAGCCCGCGAAATCTTGAGCAGGATGGTTCCTGCACCGCGGCCGCTGAAAACATTGAGGTTTTCCGCTGAATGTTTCGTGGATCGCCCGCCGACGAAACAATTCTCGTCCCAACGAAACCATTTTCGGCTTGTTCCGCAGAACTCCAGAAACGGCAGATCGTTATCAAACCGTCAACACAACGGCGCCGGGCGCCGACCCCGAAATGACGGAGACTGTCAGATGCGGACCATGAGCCTGATCCTCGCCTTCGCTTTCGTGATGGCCGGTTCGACGATGGCTGGATCCCCCGACACCGGTTTGCCCGGCATCGGCACCTTCTCCTATAACGGCTCGCCGGTCGTCACCTCGGCCCCGATGGTGGTGGCGCAGGCCAACTGATCGCGACGTAAAAACAGAAACGCCGGTAAAGGCTCCCCATGTTGCTCCGAATCTGTTTCGCCGCGATGCTCGCATCGCTCGCCTCGATCGGCCCTTTGGCGGGTTCCGCGCAGGCTCAATCCCAACTCCCGCTCGAGTCGATGCAGATCCGGTCGCTGTACCGGGTGCCTGAGCCGCGCGACGAATTCGTGCGCCAGTGTGCGCCGCATATGCTCGGCCGCTGGGCCCATCCCGAGGCAGTGTGCGGTTGCCTGCACGATCATGCCGCTGCGACGGTGGACGATCCCGATCTCCGCCAGGCACTGCTGCGCGGGATCAGCGAGACCGGCGTGCCGACCATCGAGACCGATTGGGTGCCGCCGTCGAAGCAGGGCGAGATCGGCCCGACCTTCACCAAGATCGCCAAGCCGACGCTGCAATGCATGTTCGAGCCGATCTCGAACTGAGCAGGGCGTCAACGCAGCGATGAAGCAGGCGCCTCGCGACAGCGGGGCGTTTATTTTTTGGCGAGGCGCGGCACGCAGCTGCGGGTGCGCACCACGCCGTTCTCGCTCAGTCTGGAACCGACGACCTGCTTGATCTGCCCGGCGGGGCACGAGCCATCATCGACGAAGACGCGCTGACCGACCCTGAGGTCGACGATGTCACCCTCGCGCATGAAGGACTGCTCTGCGGCGGCGGAGTGAACCATCGCGCCAAGTGCTGCGATGCCGACCAGCGCAACCAGTCCCGTGCGCAACATCGCGGCCTCCTTCACTTGTTCTGGATCTTGAGCCCGTCGGGGCCGACATTGATCTGCAGACCTTCGGGCTGCTTCTTCGCCTGGTAAAGATTGTAACCGAGCATGCCTGCGATCACGACCAGCGCGCCGATCACGAGATACAGGACGTTGCGATTGGGCATCCGGTATCTCCTTAAGCGGACACTGACTCAACGACTCAACGCGGGCGACCTTAGTCAGGCGGCTGCGATTCTCCTAGAGCGTGGTGGCTTGGCGGATGCCTTGACGGATATCTTGCGCGTTGCGCGTAGCGCGCTCAGCGTTGTCTTCGCCAGTTGTTCCGCCGCCGTGACGAGTTGCGGAACCGGATGACCGGAGAATCCCAGCACGAAGCCGGGCAATGGCTGCGCGCGATGATAGGTCTCGGCGAGCAGCCAGCCACCGACGCCGGCACTCGCCTTGGCCTGCGCGGCAATCAAAGGGTCGGTCGCGGGATCGAGCCGCGCCACGAGATGCAGGCCCTGCGACGGCACGGGAACTGTGAGCTCGCCCTCGGATGCACTCGCTAGCGTCGACGCCAGGACGTCGCGCGCCTCGCGATAGAGTTTTCGCGACTTGCGCAGATTGGCGGCGAAGGCGCCGGAGTTCAGCATGTCGGCGACCGCGCCTTCCATCAATGTGCCGGGAAAACGGTCGAGCGCGGCGCGCGCTTCGGTCACCGGGCCGATCAAGGCCTCGGGCAGGGCGCAGTAACCGATCCGCAGTCCCGGAAACAGCGTCTTCGCAAACGTGCCCATGTAGATCACGCGGCGCAGATGATCGATGCCGGCGAGCGACAGCAGCGGCGCGCCGTCATAGCGGAACTCGCTGTCGTAATCGTCCTCGAACACGAAGGCGCCGGCAGCTCTTGCCCAGTCGAGCAATTCGAGCCGGCGCGGCATCGACATCTGCACACCGAGCGGGAACTGGTGCGACGGCGTGACATAGGCCGCGCGTGCCCGCGGCGCGGAGACGCGCCCCTTGTCGACGCACATGCCGGACGCGTCGACCGGCACCGACACCGGCCGATAGCCGCAATGCTCGATGGCGAGGCGTGCCGCCGGATAGCCGGGATCCTCGCACCAGACTTGGTCGCCGGGCTTGAGGATGGCCCCGAGCACGATGCGCAGCGCGTGCAGCGTGCCCGAGGCCAGCATGATCTGGTCGGGGTCGCAGCGCAGCCCGCGCGCCGTGAGCAGATGGTCCGATATCGCGGCGCGCAACTCTCTGCTGCCGCGGGGGTCGCCGTAATGCAGATGCTCGGAGCCGAAGGCGCGCAGCCTCCGACCGGCAAAGGCACGGAAGCGCTGCAGCGCGCGCTCGTCGATATGGGTGCAGCCGAGCGACAGCGCATCGTGCTGCGGCGGCTCGATCGCGATCTTCGCACGTCGCGGCGTGCCGGCCTGCGCAGGAATGCGCGCGGCGACGAACGTGCCGGAGCCGGTGGTCGCCACCGCAAAGCCGTCGGCGATCAGCCGCTCATAGGCCGTGGTGACCGCGTTGCGGCGGAAGCCGGTCTGCCTCGCGAGCGTGCGCGACGGCGGCAGCGGCTCGCCCGGCTTGACCAGGCCGCCGACGATGGTGTGGCACAGCGCCTGATAGAGCCGCTGCTGCGAGGCCGCGCCGGCCGTGACATGCGGGCCGGTGAGGTCGAGCGGCAGCTCGGGCTTGCGCGCCGCGGGCTTGCGGGAATTGGTCGGAATTTTTCGCATGGAATTGGCACTATCGCAGACCAAATGACCCGCTACAACTCTTGAAAGATTCCAAATCCCGCGAGGCTTGCCGTGACCGAAGGTGCATCCACTCCGTCCTATCCGCTGTCATCCCGTAACCGGGTGAAGCGCCGCCATGACCGTGGCTTCTACGACCACGCCAACGTGCACAAGATCCTCGACGCCTCGATGCTGTGCCACGTCTCCTACGTGATCGACGGCCAGCCCTATTGCACGCCGACCTTCTTCTGGCGCGAGGGCACCAGGCTCTACTGGCACGGTTCGAGCGCAAGCCGGATGCTGGAGAACCAGTCGGAGGGGCAGCGGGTGTGCCTGACGGTCGCCCATCTCGACAGCCTGGTGCTGGCGCGCTGCGGCTTCAACCACTCGGCCGACTATCGCGCCGTGATGGCGTTTGGGTCAGCCTATCTCGTGACCGACCCGGAGGAGAAGGAGCGGGCGATCGTCGCGATGGTCGACCGCTTCTTTCCCGAGCGCACCGCGAGCCTGCGCGCCAGCAACAAGCAGGAGATCAAGGCGACCTCATTCATCGCGATGGAGATCGAGGAGGCCTCGGCAAAGGTGCGCGCCAAGGGCGTCGCCGACGACGACGAGGATTACGAGTTGCCGATCTATGCCGAGCGGATTCCGGTACGCACCGTGCTCGGCGCGCCAGAGCCGTGCCCGCGGTTGCTCGACGGCGTGACGCGGCCTGCTACGCTCGATGGCTATTCGGAAGGCCGCCTGCTCGAAGATGCATTGCGGGATGCCTATTTTGCGCAATACCCGGCGGAGTGAAATCAGGTTACGCTACGGCTCCCACCTTGTCTGATGTCCCCCATGGAGCTGCCGCATGACTGCCGAGACGCAACAACGAATCCTTAGCGCCGTTGACGAGGGATTCGATGCGCAGCTTGCGACGACGCAGGCCTTTGTCGCGATCCCCTCGACCCGCGGCGCCGAGGGGCCGTGCCAGGACATGATCGGCGATCTGCTGCGCGAGCGCGGCTATGAGGTCGACGACTGGCACATCAATCTCGACGAGCTCAAGGATCTGCGCGGCTTCGGCCCGATCGAGCATGATTTCTCCAAGGCGCGCACGGTGGTCGGTACCTACCGCCCGGCGACCAATGCCGGCAAATCGCTGATCCTGCAGGGCCACTGCGACGTGGTGCCGACCGGCCCATTGGAGATGTGGGAGACGCCGCCGTTCTCGCCTGTGATCAAGGACGGCAGGATGTATGGCCGCGGTGCCTGCGACATGAAGTCCGGCACCATCGCCGCGCTGTATGCGCTGGATGCGATCAGGAAGGCCGGATTGAAGCCGACCGCGCGGATTCACTTCCAGTCCGTGATCGAAGAGGAGAGCACCGGCGTCGGCGCGCTCTCGACCTTGCAGCGCGGCTATCGCGCCGATGCCTGCTTCATCCCGGAGCCGACCAACGGCAAGATGATCCGTTCACAGGTCGGCGTGATCTGGTTCCGACTGAAGGTGCGAGGCTTCCCGGTGCATGTGTTCGAGGCCGGTGCCGGCTCGAACGCGATCATGGCGGCGTATCATCTGGTGCATGCGCTGGAGAAGCTCGAGATCGCCTGGAACGAGCGCGCCAAGGCCGACCGCCATTTCAAGGACGTCAATCATCCGATCAACTTCAACCCGGGCATCATCAAGGGCGGCGACTGGGCGTCCAGCGTGCCGGCCTGGTGTGACGTCGACTGCCGTATCGCGGTGCTGCCGGGATGGTCGATCGCCGAATGCCAGAAGGAGATTTTGGCCTGCGTTGCGGCCGCGGCGCGCGACCACCGTTTCCTTTCCAACAATCCGCCGCAGGTGGAGTGGTCCGGCTTCCTGTCGGAAGGCTATGAGCTGGTGAACTCCGAGGCTCCGGAGGCCGCCTTCGCCAAGGCACATCAGGCAGTCTATGGCGGTGCGGTGGAAGACCGCGCCTTCACCGCGCTGACCGACACGCGCTTCTACGGCCTGAACTACGACATTCCGAGCCTCTGCTTCGGCGCCAGCGGCGCGGCGATGCACGGCTTCAACGAATATGTCGATCTGGACTCGCTGCGGCAATCGACCAAGGCCATGGCGCTGTTCATCGCGGAATGGTGCGGGGTGGAGAAGGCGTAGCCCTTTTGCGTTGCGGGCTCGGCGCGCTATCGCTCCGCTTGCCGGGGAAGGCTCGGGCGAGGGATAGCCAGATGCTTTAAGTTTAAAATAAAGGCTGGGCGAACAGCCCCGCCGGTGGCAAAATGGCGTCCGATCGACGGCGAATCTTCGAGGAGC
The DNA here is from genome assembly GCF_040446015.1 of Bradyrhizobium sp. INPA03-11B. Classification (NCBI taxonomy): domain Bacteria; kingdom Pseudomonadati; phylum Pseudomonadota; class Alphaproteobacteria; order Hyphomicrobiales; family Nitrobacteraceae; genus Bradyrhizobium; species Bradyrhizobium sp. INPA03-11B. The sequence goes on along the minus strand of NZ_JASGSR010000007.1, from coordinate 82,837 downwards.
CACGATGCGCGACTGGGATGATGCCTACGCCAATTCGGCCCACGTGCCGGGATCGGATGAGCTGCCGGCGCGGTGGGCGGAGCGAGCAGCCGCCTATCGCGCCAGACTCAAATCATTCAAGCCGGATATTGCCTATGGATCGGGAGAGCGGCAGCGTCTCGACCTGATCCTGCCGGACGGCGACAGCAAGGGTCTCGTCGTCTTCGTGCATGGCGGTTACTGGATGCGCTTCGATAAATCGTCATGGACCGACCTCGCCGAGGGCGCGCGAAGCCACGGCTGGACGGTTGCGCTGCCAAGTTACACGCTGACACCGGCCGCGCGCATCTCTGACATCACGGCCGAGATCGCGGTCGCGATTGCTTCGGCTGCTGCCCAGGTCTCCGGGCCTATTCGATTGGCCGGCCATTCCGCAGGCGGCCATCTCGTTACGCGCATGCTGTGCGACGACGGCCGTCTCGAACCTGAGATCTACGACAGAGTAGTGGCGACGCTGTCGATCAGCGGTCTACACGACCTGCGACCGCTCCTGCAGACCGTGATGAACGAGACGCTCCGGATGAACATGGGCGAGGCAGCGCTCGAAAGCGCCGCCTTGCATCTGCCACGGGGCAAGTCGCCGCTGACCACCTGGGTCGGCGGTAGCGAGCGACCCGAGTTCATCCGTCAGGCAGAGCTGATGGCGAACATCTGGACCGGATTCGACGTGCCTACGCACCTCGTCGTCGACCCCGGGCATAACCATTTTACTGTTGTCGATGGGCTGAAAGATCCATCCTCGGCCATCACGAGGCGCCTTCTGGGCCTTGTTTGAGGCGGGGATCGATCGAGAGGATGTGTCATGAGCAGCAACGACTACGATCCCGCGGTCGAGGGCGCCGAGACCGATTTCGCCCGGAAAATGTCGTATAGCGACTATCTGCAACTCGATGCGCTGCTCGGCGCCCAGCACCCGATTTCGGACGCGCATGACGAGATGCTCTTCATCATCCAGCATCAAACTTCCGAACTGTGGATGCGGCTCGCCATCCACGAGCTCCGCGCCGCCCGTCATGCCATCGCACGCGAAGAGGTGTCGCCGGCGATGAAGATGCTCGCGCGCGTTTCCCGCATCTTCGAGCAGTTGAACAACGCCTGGGACGTGCTGCGCACCATGACGCCCAGCGAATACACCCATTTCCGCTCGCGGCTCGGACAATCCTCGGGCCTCCAGTCCTATCAATACCGGCTGATCGAATATCTGCTCGGCAATCGCAATGGCGCGATGTTGAAACCGCACGCCCATGACCCCGAGGTGACGGCCTTGCTCAAGACCGAGCTTGCGACGCCGAGCCTCTATGACGAGGTGCTCCGGCTTGCCGACCGCAAGGGGCTCACCATGCCCGCGGCCGTCCTGTCACGCGACGTCCACGAGACCCATCACTTCGACGAGGGCGTGATGCAAGCCTGGTGCCGCGTCTACGAAGCTCCCGAAGCCAACTGGACGCTCTACGAGCTCGCCGAGAAACTGGTCGACTTCGAGGATTATTTTCGCCGCTGGCGCTTCAATCACGTGACGACGGTGGAGCGCGTCATCGGCTTCAAGCGCGGCACCGGCGGTACTGGTGGGGTCAGCTATCTCAAGCGGATGCTCGAGGTCGAGCTGTTTCCCGAACTGTGGCGTGTCCGCACCGTCCTCTAGGCGAGGTGTCATGATCGAAGCCAAATCGCAACTGCGCGTCTACGACGACACCAAGGCAATGTTCCATCTGCCCGCGGATGTCATCTATCTTGACGGCAACTCGCTTGGTGCGCTGCCACTGGGCGTTGCCGAACGCGTTGCGCATGTCATCACGGCCGAGTGGGGCGATGAGCTCATTCGCGCCTGGAACAGCGCCGGCTGGTACGTGCAGCCGCGCCGCGTGGGCGACCGCCTCGCTCGCCTGATCGGCGCCGCGCCTGGCACGGTGATGATCGGCGACACGCTGTCGCTCAAGGTTTATCAGGCGCTTGCGGCCGCGCTCGAGATGAACCAGGAGCGCAAGGTCGTTCTGTCCGATACCGGTAATTTCCCGACCGATCTCTATATGGCGGAAGGGCTGATCGCGACGCTCGGGCGCGGCCATCAATTGCGGCTGGCGGCCCCGGAGGAGGTCGAGTCATCGCTGTCGGACGACATTGCGGTGCTCTATTTGACGGAGGTCGACTACCGCACCGGCCGTCGCCACGACATGCGGAGCCTGACCGCGAAGGCGCATGCGCTCGGCATCGTCACGGTCTGGGATCTCGCCCATTCGGCCGGCGCGCTGCCGGTCGATCTTGCCGGCGTCGGCGCCGATTTCGCCGCCGGCTGCACCTATAAATATCTTAACGCGGGCCCCGGCGCGCCGGCCTTCCTTTACGTCGCGCCGCGGCATGCTGATCAGGCGCGCGCCGCGTTGTCGGGCTGGATGGGGCACGCCAAGCCGTTCGCCTTCGATCTCGGTTATCGACCTGCTCATGGCGTCGAGCGCATGCGTGTCGGCACACCGCCGGTGCTGGCGATGGCCGCGCTGGAGGCATCGCTCGACATCTGGGATCGTGTCGATATCGGCGAAGTCCGCTCACGCTCACTCGCGCTCGGCGATTTGCTGATCGCTGAGATCGCGCGACGCTGTCCGTCGCTGCGACTGATGACGCCGCGGGCGCATGCGCAGCGCGGGTCGCAAGTGTCGTTCGCCTTCGCCGGCGGATATGCCGCCATGCAGGCGCTGATTGCCCGCGGCGTGATCGGTGACTTCCGGGCGCCGGATATCATTCGGTTCGGGATCACGCCGCTGTATATCGGCGAACCCGAGGTGCTGAAGGCCGCCGAGATCATCGAGGAGGTGATCAATGGCGAGGTGTGGCGCCGGCCAGAATATCAGGTCGTGAATGCGGTGACGTGAGCAACGGGCGTTATCCCGAAGCCTCATGGTGACTGCGGCGAGCAATCATGGGTGTCGCGACCACAACGCATTGACGATCGCATCGAGCCCATCAGTCAGCGCGGCGGGGCCGGGCTGCAAAATGATCGGCGACTTGATCTCGACGATGCGATCGTTGCGGACAGCCGGAATGTCGCTCCAGCCGTCACGGGCCCTGATGCGGTCGGTCACGACCTTCTTGCCGCACCAGGATGCCAGGATCACGTCGGGCATCGCCGCGCGCACGGCACCAGGCGTGACGATGCGATCCCTAGCAGCTTTATGCGCGCGCAGATGCGGCAGCGCGTCTTCGCCGCCGGCGATCTCGATCAGTTCGGACACCCAGCCGATGCCGCTGATCAGCGGATCGTCCCATTCCTCGAAATAGACCTTCGGCCGCGGCCCCGGGCGCGGCGTAGCCGCGATCGCGGCCAGCCGTTGTTCGAGGCTTTGCGCGAGCCGTTCAGCGCGATCGGGGGCGCCGACCATCGCACCAAGGCTGCGGATCATCGCAAGAATGCCGGCGACATCGCGCTGATTGAAGACATGGACCGTGACACTGGCGCGGACGAGATCGGCAACGATGTCCGCTTGCAGGTCGGAGAAGGCGAGCACCAGATCGGGATCGAGCGCCAGGATCTTCGGGATGTCGGCGGAGATGAAGGCAGACACCCGCGGCTTCTCGCGGCGGACCTGCGGCGGCCGCACGGCGTAGCCGGAGACACCGACAATGCGGTCCTGCTCGCCGAGCAGATAGAGCGTCTCGACCGTCTCCTCGGTCAGGCAGACGATCCGGCGGGGAGGGAAGTCACGCATCACAGACGGTATGCAGACTCGCCAAGGGTTGTCACGGCGCCATGACGTCATCCGCTTGATTACCTCGGAGGTCATTGCCGGGCCCGGTCAGGCAATCCATCATGCCGGCACCAACCTCAAAGAAGCCCGCACAAGCCAGGGAGTGCCCATGACGCCGCTCGAAAAGATCCAGTCGATGAAGATGCCGTTTGCGGAACTGAAGGGCGTCACCTTCACCGAGGCCGGCCAGGATCGCGTGGTCGCGAAGATGGTGGTGCGGCCGGACCTCTGTACCCTGCGGAACACGATCCACGGCGGCGCGGTGATGGCCTTTGCGGACTCGGTCGGTGCCGCCGCCACCGTGATCAACCTGCCCGAGGACGCCAAGGGCACCACGACGCTGGAGAGCAAGACCAACTTCATCGGCGGCGCCAAGGAGGGGAGCACCGTGATCGCCACGGCGACGCCGGTTCACCGGGGTCGACGCACCCAGGTCTGGCAGACCCGGCTGGAAACGGAGGACGGGAAGCTGGTTGCCGTCGTCACTCAAACCCAGCTGGTATTATGATGGGGCGATGATGTGATTTTCCGATCACATCATTGTTTACTTAAATGAATCTCAGTACTTGAATTATATGGTGCGTCGCACAATATAGGGACCGTTAGGGAGTCGACGCCTCCTCGAGGGCTACCAAGAGGAGTTATGAAATGAACCACGATTCCATCAGTTCGACATCTGCCCGGGGCACCGTGCGGACGTTGAGCCAGCAAGAGGAGCTTCCTCTGCTGCGCGATCATCTGCTGAGGCTGGATCGAACCAGCCGTCATGATCGTTTTCATGGCTTCATCGACGACAGCTTCATCCGCCGCTACGCCGAGCGCTGCGCCAACGACGGCACGGTCATCATCGCCTATTTCGAGGATGGCATGGTCCGCGGCGCCGCCGAGCTGCATCCGCCGGAGCAGTCGCCGGATGCGCAGCCCGAGATCGCCTTCAGCGTCGAGCGGTCGGCGCGGCGCAAGGGCGTCGGCAGCACGCTGTTCCGCAAGCTGATCACCGAGGCGCATGCCAAGGGCTACGGCAGCCTGCGCATCACCACCGGCGCACAGAACGACGCGATGCGTGCGCTCGCCACCAAGTTCGGTGCGCAGCTGACCTTCCGTCATGGTGAGTCCACCGGCAGTATCGACCTGACCGAGCAGCACCAGCTAAAACAGGCGCCGGCTACGGCTTCGCCGCCGATCGCTCCGGTGACGCCGATCGCGGCGGCGCGCGCGATCGTCGACATGAACCGCGCCTATTGGCGAATGGTGATGCAGATGTCCGGCTGGGGCCGGGCCGCCTAAGCTCAGAACTCACTTCAAAGACAAAAAGGGCAATCCGCTCAGCGGATTGCCCTTTTTCTTTAAGTAGCTGGATGTCGTTGTTCAGGTGCCGGTGCGCTTGGCCGGCGCGAGACGGCGGACCACGCGGCGCTCGACCACGACAGAACGCTGCGCGCCCTGTTCGCCGGCGATCACGCGGGTTGCCGTGCCGGTGCGGGCGCTGACGCGCGCGGTCTTCTTCACCTCGGCCAGCACCTCGTCAAAAGGCAGCCCCATCAGGGACGATGCGATCTCGGCCTGGGCCTCCACGTCATCGGTGATGCCGATGGCCGCGAAGATTGCCTCCTCCAGCGTCGGCGGATCATGCCGCACGCGCCGGGTGCCATACTTGGTATTCCAGTCTCCGCTCATCGCCGCCTCATCTTTGAATCGCGGGAGATACGTAAGGTCCCCAATGTTGCATTGCAATATGAATATGAGATGGCAATCCAGCCATGCAGCTAGAGTCTCTCAATCTTGTGAGCATCATAAAGTTCGATGGTGGTCGCTGCGGCCGCCAGAGATTGCAAGGAGCGGACGAAATCGCGTGACGCGGGGACGGCGAAATGCGCCGCCAGCGCGGCGCGGTCGGCCCATTGCTCGAAAAACACCAGCCTGAGCGGATTCTCGCAGTCGACATGGACCGTGTGCGAGATGCAGCCGGGCTCGGTGCGCGAGCGATGGACATGCTCGAGGCTCAATCGCCGCACCTCTTCGAAAGAGTCGGGGCGGGCGGTGACACTGCCGGTGACGACGATCATGATCTCCCCCAGTTGGTTAGTTACGGGCAGCTTGTGCCCCTGACGCACCATTCGGCTGCTGCGGCCAGCGCTTCAGCGCCGCACGACCGGCATCGGTCAGCACATAGATGCCGCGCTCGGCGCGATCGAACCAGCCGTAGACATTATGCTGCAGGATCTTGCCGGCGTCGGGGCACTCGGCCCGCAGGTCCTTGACGCGCCGGGGTCCATCCGAGAGCGCGCAGGCGCAGGCCAGCGCCTGCTGCCGGTAGGCCGTCATGATCGGCGCGCGTGTCGATCCGCCCATGGCGGGATCGCCCTTGCGCTTCTGATGCTCGGTGATCAGACGCGAGCGCTTCTTCGGATTGCGGCGCGGTGCCGCGGTCGGCGGCGGCACCAGCACCTCGACGTCGCCGCGGTCGGTGACGCCGAGCATGCCGAAGCCGAGCCGCCGGCACAGATTGCGATAGCGCGCGTCGCTCTCGCGGCCCTTGCCGCGGGCCGAGACCTTGGCCGCGATCCACACCTCATCGGCGGCGCCGGCGCGGTCGACCGCCTGCAGGATCAGTTCGAGATTGAAGGCGAGCTTGAGTTCACCGATCACGACGACCGGTGGATCATCGCCGCTCAGCGCCACCAGGTCGCAGCCGCCGATCTCGCCCTTCACCGTGAAGCCGAGCTTTTCGAGGAAGCGTTTGACGGGCAGATAAAGCGCGGTTTCCAACGGGCAGGCTCCTGCGGCATCCGGCCGCGACTCGGTGCGCCAGCATAGCGCGGAATTGCCCCCATCGAGGCGGATCGAATTTGCCCAATGCGGGGCCAAGCGGTTATGTTGGGCCGGGGACAACGGCGCGACCATTTGCATGATCCGGAACGGGCTCTATCACATCACCGTCGAATTTCTCGACGGCGTCTCTGGCGGCAACCAGGGCGTCATGGTGCTGCGCGACGGCCAGATGCGCGGCGGCGACTCGTTCTTCTACGCCTATGGCAGCTACACCGCGGCGGGCGGCAAGTGGAAGGGCGAGGTCACCAACGAGGAGCATTCGCCGACCTATGGCGAGCGCCCGGTCTGGGAACGCAAGGTGGTCACCATCGGCTTCACCGGCACCTACACCGATCAGACCGCCGAGGGCGACGGCATGGCGCTCGCCGGCAAGCAGAGCATCCGCTTCCGGTCGAAGCTGCGGCTCCTGGTTGCGGACTAAACTGACCGATGCCGGCCGGATTGCAGCGTCAGCCGATCAGGCGATCGTACTCTGCGTGAGAGCCGATCCAGAACCAGAGGTATCCTTCGTCCGTTTCGACAGCGAGCGCGCGATAACGCAGACCGACCCGAACCGACCAAAATCGTCCGATTTTCTTGAACTGGAGAGATGGATGACGTGGATTGCGCTTTAACAGCGCAAAGTTCGCGTCTGCAAGGTCCCGGATTGGAACCGGCAATTGCTCGTACGCTGCCCAGAATTTGGGGGAGGCTGAGTGCTTCACAAGTCGCGCGACTGCCCGGCGCGATGCGCTGCCAGCGCTTCGTCCGCCAACGCGTCGAGTTTCCCGGCCTTTGCGTCCCGTTCGATCGCTGCATCGAAACGCTCGGCATCGAACGTTTCGAACCAGGCGCGAAAACGGGCCAGCTCACGAGGAGGTAGCTGTTCGACGGCCTTTTCGATGTCTTCTGCAGTCGTCATGACCAACATATAACACCGGCCAGATCGACCGGAAAGGCGTCGAAAAAGTGGTGGCGTGTCTAAACCCGCCCGTTGACCGGCAGCAGCGCGCCGGTGACGGCGCTTGCGGCGTCGCTGGCGAGGAACAGGATGACCTCGGCCAGTTCCTTCGGCGTCACCCATTTGGAGATATCGGCCTTCGGCATCGCGGCGCGATTGGCGGCGGTGTCGATGATCGAGGGCAGCACTGCGTTGACCGTGACCTTGCCCTTCAACTCGGCAGCGAGAGACTCGGTGAGGCGGTGCACACCGGCCTTCGAGGCGGCGTAGGGGCCCATGCCCGAGGCGGCCTGCAAGGCGCCAAGTGCGCCGATATTGATGATGCGTCCGGCGCCGGACTTTGCGAGATGCGGGATCGCCGCGCGCGAGGTGTTGAAGGCGGTCATCACGTTCATCGCATACATGCGCTGCCAGGTCGCGGGATCGCCGTCGCTGACCGCCTCGAAGGTGAAGCCGCCGGCAATGTTGATCAGTGCGTCGAGCCGGCCGAAATGCGCCGCCGCCTTGTCGATCGCAGCTGTCGCGTGCGTGGTGTCGGTGAGGTCGACGCCGCCGAGCTCGATACGGTCGGCCGTTGCCGCGAACTGCGATGACGCATGATCGATGCCGGCGACGCGCGCACCACGCGCGAGGGCTTCTTCGGCGACCACCTTGCCAAGCGCGCCAAGGGCGCCGGTGATGACGATGGCTTTTCCGTTCATGGCGGTCTCCGTATCAGCAACAGGCTGCCACCCACTATGATCAGGCGGATTTCATTTGCAATGCCGCCGATTTCATCTCCTACTGCGCGTATTCATCAGTTCATTCGCCTCAAGGATGTTTGCGATGCCGACACCAAGGCCGTGCGAAACCCATCTCGAGCTCGTCAAGTTCAGTTACGGATTGCCGCATCTTGCGCAAGCGCTCGCGCGCGAACGCAAGGTCAAGATCGTTGCCCTCGGATCATCATCGACCGCGGGAGCCGATAGAGTTCTCCCATTTCCGCCGCGGCTGGAGATCCTGTGGCGAAGCCAGAAGCAGTCCTTCGGCCGGATGATCGATATCATCAACCGGGGGATCGGCGGGCAAGAGGCGCCGGAAGAGTTCTCGCGCATCGAATCCGATGTCATCGCCGAAGCACCGGCGATGGTGATTTGGCAGGTCGGCACCAACGCCGTGTACAGGAACTACAACTTCGATCAGGTGCAAGCGACATTCGAGGCAGGACTCGATGTGCTTGCCGGGCTGCCGCTGGACGTCGTGGTGATGGATTCGCAGTACACCCAGGCCATCATCGGCACGCCAGACGTGCTCAAGCTCGCCAACCAGTTCATGCCGATGATCGCCGACGTTGCCGTAAGCAGGAAAGTCAACCTGTTCCGCCGCTTTGCGCTGATGAAGCAATGGGTCGATGCCGGAATTCCGCTCTCCGAACTCGACGATGGTGCGCAGGAGCATCTCCATACGAGCGAGTGGGCGACCGATTGCGTCACTCAAGCATTGCTCGGTGCGATCAACGATGCGGTGGCACGCAGCGCGAACTCGTCGTCTTGACTACGTAAGACTACGGGGGAGGGCCAGTTGGATAAAATTTGCGGCAGTTCCGTAAGTCGTTTGCAGAACCCTTTCCGTAGAAGCGGAACACCAGCCAAGGTAGGGGTTTTTGCAATGGGAAATCTTCCGGATCACGGTTTACCGCTCGTTCAGCTTAAGGAACAGCGGCGCGATCTCGTCGTAGCACTACAGAATCGCAAGGGGCCGGTGGGCAGCTGGGAATTGATGCAGATCGCGGCGATCCAGCAGGCCATCTCGGCCTTCGAGGACGTGATCGCCGATCTCGACGCGGAGCTCGAGCTCGAGGCCGCTGCGGCCTGAGCCAAGTGTACTGATCAAGCGAACGGATCAGGCCTGCAGATAGCGGCCTTCAAGCGCCTTGCGCTCGGCCGGGCCGAGCCCGAGGCCTTCGCGGAAATAACCGTCGAGGCCGCCATAGTCGGCATCGATCGCAGCGAACGACGCTTCCAGAAACGCCGCGCGCACGGTGCCGAGCACCTGCTTGACGTCATCGGGCAGCTCGGTGCTGTGGGCCGGATCGCGCTTGTAGTACTGGTTGGTCAGGAGATAGTCGTCCGCGATCACCTGATCGGATACGCCGAGCGCGTGGAGGATCAGCGCGCAGGCAAAGCCGGTGCGATCCTTGCCTGCGGTGCAGTGGATCACCAGCGGCGCGCGGTCTTCGAGCAGATGGGCAAACAACGTGCGATAACGCGGCGTGTTGTCCTGCACGTAGCCGCGATAGGAATCCCGCATCACGTCGATCGCATCGGCTTCCGAGAGGTGACGGTTGCTGGCGATCTCACGCAGCGCGGCCACCACCGTCGGCTCGACCGGGAGCGAATGCACGGTCACGTCGCTCATGCCGCACAGCGCCTCGGCGCGCTCGGCTACGCCGCGGAAATCGAACGCGCTTCTGACCCCGAGGCCGCGCACCACGGCCACGTCCTGCTCGGTGAGATGCGCAAGATGGTTGGAGCGGAAGATCTGCCGCCAGCGCACCGTCCGGCCGTCACGCGTCTGGTAGCCGCCGAGGTCGCGGAAATTGCTGGCGCCGGCGAGATTGAGGTGACGGGCAGGGGCTTCTGACATCGGCGGGCCTGTTGCAGCTGTTGCGGTCTTGATTCATGACGTCTTGATTCAGCACGTCCTGGCGCGGGAGTATCGGCGCAGACAGGTCTATAACCGGCCTCTCGGGGGGAGAATATGACTTATCGCGGGGGCGCCATTCTCATCGGCGCAATTCTTTTCGAGGTTTTTGGTTCCTCGGCGGCGCCGGCGCAGTCCGCGTTCCGGAATTATCGTTGTGCCGACGGCACGCAGTTCATCGCGGCGTTCTTCAATGGCGACACGCGCGCGCATCTGCAGGTCGACGGCAAGGCGGTGACGTTGACGAAGCGGCTGTCGCTGACGGGGACGCGTTACAAAGGCGGTGGCGTCACGCTCGAGATCACGCGGTCCGGGCTGACCAGGCTGCGGCATGCGAAGCGGCCGGTGACGGCCTGCGAGCTGGCATGAAAAAGGGCCGAAACGCTTCGTTCCGACCCTCTCTTACGATCCTGCTGTTGTCTGACGCTTGTGCGTCACGCCTCTCCGCCCGATCGACATCAGTGATCGCGGCTCGGCTTGGCGTCGTCGATGGCGGCCTGGTGGTACCAGCTCTCGCTGCATGCCGAGGTCTCGACCTCAGCGGCAAGATCGCGCACCGTCCGCGCCTCGCCATAGCGACGTCCGCCGAGAGCCGCGCGGCCCCCTGCCGGGAATTGATAGATCGTTGCCGATCCCTGATTTTGGCCGGTGGTGATCATGTCAAAGTCTCCTTTGGCCGGTGCGAGCCTCCATGGTGCGCCCGACTCATTCGTGTGCGGTTACCGTGCTTTCAACATCGGTCCGGGCCTGGCAGGGTGCAAGTGACTAAGAAATAGTCAGGTGTTGTCTAATTAGTAGGCAAATCCGGGTTTGCTTCCTGTGAGGCAGGGGGCGGCTGACCAACGCTTGGGCCGAGGCAATGGTTGCCGGGCACCCGATGCTTGGGCACGAACTGTCACATGGCGCTGCCGCCGCATTAATCGGTGGATGCTTGCCGTAGCCAAATTTGCTGCAGAAACGGGCGGCGGAGGGGGCGGAGAGAAGATTTTGGCTGACGGCGGCGCATGCCAGCCGCGCTGCTTTGTCGCAGCTAAAAATGCGATGTCCGCTGTGGACATCCGCAGGCTCGGCGGTGCCGCAGTGCAGCGACTGGCATTTTAATTGCTTAGTAAGAGCCGGCCGATGGTGGCCGGGTACGCGTGCGGCGGCCGACTGGCTTTCGGTTCCTCACGGTTTTGCATCATCAACAGAGAGGTTCAATGACCAAGTACAAGCTCGAGTATATCTGGCTCGACGGATATACGCCGACGCCGAGCCTGCGCGGTAAGACGCAGATCAAGGAATTCGCGTCGTTCCCGACCCTCGAACAGCTTCCGCTGTGGGGCTTTGACGGTTCGTCCACCCAGCAGGCTGAAGGCCACAGCTCTGACTGCGTGCTGAAGCCGGTCGCCTGCTATCCCGACGGTGCGCGCGAGAACGGCGTGCTGGTGATGTGCGAAGTCATGATGCCCGATGGCAAGACCCCGCATGTGTCCAACAAGCGCGCCACCATCCTGGACGACGAAGGCGCCTGGTTCGGCTTCGAGCAGGAATACTTCTTCTACAAGGACGGCCGCCCGCTCGGCTTCCCGGAGCAGGGTTATCCGGCTCCGCAGGGTCCGTACTACACCGGCGTCGGCTACAAGAACGTCGGCAGCGTTGCCCGCAAGATCGTGGAAGAGCATCTGAATCTCTGCCTGCACGCCGGCATCAACCACGAAGGCATCAACGCCGAGGTGGCGAAGGGCCAGTGGGAATTCCAGATCTTCGGCAAGGGCTCCAAGACCGCCGCTGACCAGATGTGGATGGCCCGCTATCTGATGCTGCGTCTCACCGAGAGCTACGGCATCGACATCGAATTCCACTGCAAGCCGCTCGGCGACACCGACTGGAACGGCTCGGGCATGCACGCCAACTTCTCGACCAAGTACATGCGCGAAGTCGGCGGTAAGGACTATTTCGAAAGCCTGATGAAGGCCTTCGACAAGAACCTGATGGACCACATCGCAGTCTACGGCCCGGACAATGACAAGCGTCTGACCGGCAAGCACGAGACCGCGCCGTGGAACAAGTTCAGCTACGGCGTGGCTGATCGTGGTGCTTCGATCCGCGTTCCGCACTCCTTCGTCAACAATGGCTACAAGGGCTATCTGGAAGACCGCCGCCCGAACTCCCAAGGCGACCCCTACCAGATCGCTTCGCAGATCCTGAAGACGATCGCCGAGGTGCCGACCGGCGCCAAGGCTGCAGCTTAAGCGGCTGCGGCCTAAGCAGCTTCCGGATCCGGATGGAGCCATCCGGTCCCGCAATCGGGTCCGCCAGGGCGACTGCCTTGGCGGACCCTTGCTTTTTAGCCAAAGTGTTTGCGGGCAGCTTGCCGCCGAAAGCGGTTTCGCTGCGTTATGAACCGCGCTAGATAACGATTGCATCTTGGCTGCCGGGGACACGGCGCTTGTTTGAAGGGTTTTACAAGGTCCGGTTCGAACTGGGCGGCGCTGTCGGCCGCAGCGTGATGTATGTCGGCGACGGCAAGATGCTCGGCGGCAACTCGGCCTTCGCCCATATCGGCACCTACGAAAAGCACGGTGACGAGGTCGCGGTCGAGATCCAGACCGTCCGCCACAACCCCGATCCGAACTACCGCGCGATGGCCGGCACCGATGACGCGACGCTCATTGCAAAGGGTGCGCCCGATGGCGAGCTCTATCGCTTCAAGGGCGAGCTGAAGGAATTGCCCGGCGTGCCGTTCCAGTCGGTGATGACGCCGATCACCGAGGACGAAGTCCCGATCGCCGGCGGCGTCGGCGAGGGCGGCATTATCGACGGGCTCTATTCGATCGACATCCGCGTGCTCGACGGGGTCGACGGCGGCCTCACCGGCGTGATGCTGCTGAACAACGGCCGCATCCTCGGCGGCGATGCGTTCTTTTACTACCTCGGCACCTACACCTCCGAGAAGGGCCGCTGGAAGGGCCAGATCCTCAACCAGGAGCACACCTCGGCGATGAGCGAGAACCCGATCTTCGGCGGCCATGAGGTCGGTATCGGCTTCGCCGGCACCTGCGATGCGGAGGGCGCCGTGCTCGAAGCGACTGCACTTGCCGGCAAGCGCAGCCTCCGGCTGACCGCCGCGCTCAAGCTGATGCGGCGGGCGTAAGCGGGATGGACCATTCGGTTCGCGTGCTCTCGACGCTGGCGCTGAAGGGCGCGGTCGCGCGCCTTGCAGCGGCCTACCAGGCGGCAAGCGGCGTTGCGATCGATGCCGATTTTGCGCCGACGCTGGCGCTGCTCGAACGCCTGCGCGAGGGCGAGGTAGCCGATGTGGTGATCCTGACCCGCGAAGGCCTCGAGGAGATGATCGGCGAGGTGCGCGTGGCGCAGCAAAGTGCAGTCAATCTGGCGCGCTCCTATGTCGGCGTCGCGGTGAAGGCGGGCGCTGCGCATCCTGACATCGCGAGCGAAGCCGCATTGCGTGAGGCCTTGCTCGGTGCTCGCGCGGTGGCCTATTCGCGGCTCGGCGCCAGCGGCATCCTGTTCGCGCAGCTGATCGCGCGGCTCGGCATCGCGGAGGCGATCACCGCGCGCGCAGTGATCATTCCCATGGGTTTCACCGCGGAAAAGCTCGTCACCGGCGAGGCTGACCTTGCGATCCAGCAGATCAGCGAGTTGAAGCAGGTCGACGGCATCGAGGTGGTCGGGCCAATTCCTCTCAATTTGCAGACGCCGGCGGTGTTCTCGGCAGGCCGCATGACGGCCTCGCAGCGTGCCGCGGCCGCCGAGCATCTGCTGCGCTATCTGTCGTCACCCGAGGTCGCGCCAGTGCTGCGCGAGACCGGGCTCGAGCCTTGAATTTGCCTGCACCGCGACGCAACCTGCTGGTCATGTCCAAATCTCTCCAAGCCTTTGTCGTCATCGCAGCGCTGGCCGCGCCCGTGCTCGCCCACGCGCAATCGGCCGACCTCGTGCTGTGCGATCGGCTCGCCGCCGATCCCTCTGATCCCGACAAGCCGGCCGACGTGAAGGGCGTGGGCGATATTGCGGCGGCCGATATCGCGACCGCGATCAAGTATTGCGCGGTGGCGGCAAAGTCGTCGCGCCGCGCAATGTATGAGCTCGGCCGCACCTATGCCGCCAATCGGCAGACCGCGGAAGCGGCAGCCGCCTGGCGCAAGGCGGCCGACAAGGGCTCGACATCGGCGATGGTCGAACTCGGCGTGCTCTATGGCAACGGCACCGGCGTCGCCAAGGACGAGGCGCAGGCACGCAAATTGTTCGAGCGTGCGGCGCAGGCCGGCAATGCGCGCGGCGTCAGCAATCTTGCAGCGCTCGGCGGCAGCACGGCATCCGATCCGGCACGCGCGCGTGAACTGCTTGCCAAATCCGCCGAGACCAACGCCGAAGCGCAGTACCAGCTCGGTCTGATGCTAGCGGAAGGCAAGGGCGGCGCGCAGGACGATGCCGGCGCGCGGGCGCTGTTCGAGAAGGCTGCGGCGCAGAACCATCCCGGTGCGCTGGAGCGGATGGGCGCCTTCGCGCAGGCCGGCCGCGGCGGACCGAAGGACAGCGATGCGGCCAAGGCCTATTACGAGCGGGCTGCCGCACTCGGCGATGAGGACGCCAAGAAGGCGCTGGAGCGCGCCCGCTGTCCGTATGTCATCAAGGACAAGCGCGGCAACGCCGTGACCAACCTCTGCTTCTAGGAACGCTCGCGCACGCGTGTCGTTGACGTGCGAAAGGCACTGGCGAGGCGATGTCATGATCCGCAAGCTGCGTTCCGGCGAGTACCGCCTGTATTCCCGCAAGGTCAATCCGAAGACCGGCAAGCGCCGCAATCTCGGCACCTTCAAGTCGCGCGCGGCGGCCGAGAAGCACGAGCGCGACGTGCAGTATTTCAAGCGCCACTAGAGCATGATCCGGAAAAGTGTGAAGCGGTTTTCCGAAAAGATCATGCTCAAACAAAAAGCCAAAGAGCGATAGCGTTCCCGGACGCTCACGGCGCCGGGCAGGCCGCGCCGGTCTTCACCCAGGCCTCGACCAGCGCGCCGGCCTGCGCCTGCGTGCCCGGCGCAGGCGCGCGGCCGAAGCCGGGATGCCAGGCCCAGCCGACCAGCGTGTCCTTGCCGATATGCTCGATCAGCTCCTCGACCTTGCGGCCGCCATTGCGCGCGGGGTCCTGGATCTGGGCGCAGATTTCGCCGACCGTCTTGCCGGCCCACGCCATCTCGCGCGGCGCGAGGTGCCATTCCGGGTGGCCCGGTACGCGGCCCGGATCGAAATTGGCGTGCTGGTGGCAGATCGAGCAGCGCATCGCGTTGGTGCCGTGGCCATCGGCGCCGCGCGTGACCGGCGGCTGGTGAATGCGGCTGATGTCGCCCTGACGCGGGCTGTCGCCGGCGGGATGGCAATTGGTGCAGCGCGGATGGGTCAGCACCTTGCCGAGCTCGGTGAAGATCGCCGCGGAGCGCTGCTCGACATTCTCGATGCCGGCAAAGCTTTCCGGCGAGGCGAGGGCGTGGCTTGCGCTCTCCGACGCTGCGTAGCCGGCGCACAGGCTGGTCGCGAGCGCCGTCACGACTGCCATGATCCGAAACCGCGTGTCCGATGTCATCGCGCGCGGGCTCACTTGTTGGCGGTCAGATAGCGCTTGGAATCGGCGAGGATCACGTCGCGCACGGCTTGATGATATTTGATGTAGCCGGTGCAGCGGCACAGATGGCCGTCGAGCGCGTCCGCGATGACGGTCTCGAGCTGGTCCCGCGCCACCGGCTCTCTTGCGAGCAGTTCGAGCAGCACCTGGCCCTCGTTGAGGAAGCCTGCCGTGCAGTAGCCGCACTGGAACGCGAAATGGTCGATGAAGGCCCGCTGCAACGCCGAGAGTTCGCCGTCCTTGGCATGGCCCTCGACGGTGCGGATTGCCTTGCCGTCGAAATTCGCCGCCGGCACCACGCAGGTCGGAGTGGTGTAGCTCGTGCCGTCGGGATTATCGATGATCACAGCGCAGCTCAGGCACTGCGCGGCGCCGCAGCCGAACTTGGTGCCGGTCATGCCGAGCATTTCGCGCAGGAAATCGTTCATCGAGAGGTCGTCGCGGACCTCGATCGGGCCGTGCTTCTGGCCGTTGATGGTGAGGTTGAGCGTGGTCACGCTAGCGCTCCCTTGAGCAGGCTCGTTGTCACCGGCAATGACCGGAAGCGGTGGCCGGTGGCATCGTTGATGGCGTTGAGCAGCGCCGGCACGATCGGGATCATCACCACCTCGGCCATGCCCTTGGGCGGCTCGTCCGGTGTCAGCGGCGGCAGCATCTCGATCTCGAGGTGGTGCAGCGGCAGATCGGAGCCGCGCGCAATCAGGTACTGGCCGAGATTCCACTGCCCGTTGCCGGGCCCGCCTTCAAATGGCGGCAGGGTTTCCAGCAGCGCGTAGCCGACGCCCATGGCGAAACCGCCATGGGACTGGCCGAGCACGACTTCGGGCACCAGCGCCTGGCCGCATTCGAACACGCTGTAGGCCTTGGCGATGCGCAGGATGCCGGTCGCGCGCTCGATCTCGACACGCACCAGCGTGCCGCACATCGAGGTATAGGCGGTGCCGATCCGATTGTTGTCGGTCGGCGGAAACTTGACGCTGACGCGATCGATCCGCTCGAACCTGCCGCGGCCACGGCGGATCGCCAGTGCATCGATCTCAGCGCGGTACTGCTCGCCGTGCAGGGGGAAGCGCGCACGCGACCAGGCCCAGCGCGAGAAGCTGTGCGCGACCGCGCCGGTGACGAAGCCGCGCGCATGGGCGGTCGCAGCAAGCTGCGGCAACGGCAGCGGTGCGAGCTCGTCGAGCACGAGCTGGCCGTCCTGCCAGCGCGCTCTGTCCCATTGCCGGGCGCGAGGATCGGCCTTGGTGATATTCCAGAGCTCGAGCGCGGCTGGCCACATGCCGAAGCGGTAGATGACGCGGGCGGCCTCAGCCGCGGAGTGTGTGCCGACATGGGCGCCGATCGAGGCGCTGGTGGCCGAGCTGATCGCCGGCACCCAGCGCGGGTTCTTCTCGGCGAGATCCTGGGTCTTCTGATCCATCGTGTAGGGATCGCCGGAGGTGACGAGTCCGAGCGCGTCATAGCTGTCGACCCGGGAGACCGCGACCTCATCGGCCACAGTGCCGAGATGGCCCGCGACCCGGTTGGCGAGCGCGGTGCCGACGCCATTACCCATCTCGACGTGATCGCAATGGATCGCGATCCGTCCCTCCTGATCGATCTCGACCCGGCCGAGCGAGCAATCCGCGCCGGCGCCGTAATCCTTGGTGACGCAGGCCACTCCGGTGCCGACCAGCCGTCCCTCCGGCGCTTGTTGCTTGAACGCGGCGCGCTGCTGCCAGATCGGATGTTTCTCGAGCCTGTCGAGGATCTCAGGCGTGCGCACCGAGACGATGTAGGGATTGCCGGTCATGGTCCGGCCGTTCTGCTTCAACGCGTTGTTGCGGCGGAACGCGATCGGATCGACCTTGAGCTCGCTCGCCGCCTCATCGATCAAGACTTCCAGCGCGGTCATGGTCTGCAGCGTGCCGTAGCCGCGCATCGAGCCGGCGGTGACGCCGCGCGAATGCACCGCCACGGTGGTGACGTCGACCTTCGGGACATCGTAGATCCCGATCGCGGCGGTCGCAGCGACGGTAGCGACATTGGCGGAGAAGTTGGCGAGCCCGCCGCCGTCGAGCACATGATCGGCGACGAATGCCGTGATCTTGCCGCTGGCGCGATCGATGCCGATCTTTGAGCGCATCTTGATCGGGTGACGTTTGATGCCGCCCTGGAATTGCTGGTAGCGGTCGTGTGCCAGCCGCACCGGCCGTCCCGGAAAGAACATCGCCGCCAGCGCCACGTAGAGCACGAACGGGGTGTGGTCGCGGCCGCCGAAGCCGCCGCCGATATGGGCGAACTGTGCGTTGATGTGCGAGGGGCGGAACGGGGGCCTGGCCTTGCCGAGCATGAAAGCGATCGACTCGGTCGCCTCATAAGGCGACTGCACGCCGAGCACCAGTTCGAGGTTGCCGCTGTTGTCGCTGTACCAGGCGAGACCGCTTTCCGGTTCGAGGAACATCGGATCGACCGACTGGGTCTCGAACTCGCGGTCGAGCACTAGCTGCGACGGCTCGTCCTTGGCGAGTTGGGCGCGGATTGCTTCGCCATGGATCGCGG
Organism: Bradyrhizobium sp. INPA03-11B; assembly: GCF_040446015.1. Classification (NCBI taxonomy): domain Bacteria; kingdom Pseudomonadati; phylum Pseudomonadota; class Alphaproteobacteria; order Hyphomicrobiales; family Nitrobacteraceae; genus Bradyrhizobium; species Bradyrhizobium sp. INPA03-11B. The sequence goes on along the minus strand of NZ_JASGSR010000007.1, from coordinate 64,434 downwards.
CCTTGGCGTAGTCGGCCTTGGTCTCCTTGGCGAGCGGCAGCCAGACCGGCAGCGCCGCGTTCTGGATCCGGCTCGGCGAAACCCAGCCGGCCAGGACCGGCGAATAGATGTCGGGCGCGTCGGGCGTCGCGCCGGCGACGCGCGTGAAGCGATACGCGCCAAAGTGAGGCAAGTTCACCGGGCCGGTCTCGTCGCCGAACTTGACGAAGCCGACATCGCGCAGCGCGAGGCGCGCGCGGTCGAAGGCGTCGAACTGCTCGAAGATCAATAGCGCGACCGGTTGTCCGAGATAGAGCGGTGTCTTGCCGACCGGACAGAACAGGTCCCCGGTGTAGAACTCCGGCACCCTTGTGCCGATCCGGTCGAGATCGGCAGCGGTCACGACGACCGAGGGCTTCGCCGGTCCATCGAGGCGGGCAAGGTCCATGCCGGCATAGACATGCGTGGCGTCATTGGCGCGCACCAGGATGGCGTGCGAGGTGGTCGCGGGCCAGCCCGGCATGTCGGCCGCACGAAAGTCGGAGGCGTAGAGCTTTGCGCCGGTGACCTTGGCCACGCCGTCGACGCGGCCGGCGCCCTTGGCCGCCGGATTGAAATGGCCGCGCCCGGGAAGCGTCTCGCGACTGGCGAAAGCCGGCTCCTTCGCCAGCGCCAGATGCGACAGGCTGACCGAGATGCCGCCCGCCGAGAACCACTTCACGAATTCGCGTCGCGAAGGCCGCATGGTCTGATCTTTCATCGACACCTCGACGGCATATCGCGCCGGGGTTTAATAGTTTGTGCAATGCACGTGGGAGTATTGCGGCAAAGCGAGCGCGACGGCAATGCCGCAATAGGTCGTAGCCTTCTCACGCGTGGCTTTGGCCTCACTTGAGGTCGGCGATGGTGGCCGGTCCCGGACCCGGCGTGATCAGGGTCGGCCATTGCTTGGAACCGAACGGCACCAGCGGCGGCAGGAAGGCCGTCATGCCGCGCTTCTTGGTCTCGGCGATGATCGCCTCGCGCGCATCGCCCCCCATCAGTTCATAGTCCATCAAATGGTAGCTGCCGAAGAACAGCGCGCCGACCGAGCGATCGGCGATGATCCGGGTCAGGGATTCCAGCATGTCCGATGGCGTCGTGGTGAAGGAGATGGTCTCGATCAGCATCAGTCGGCTGTTGATGGCGTCAGGTCCGAAGAATTGCGCCAGCACGCTGAATATCACGTTGTTCTGCCGCGCCACATAGATCGTGTTGCTCGCGCCGTAGGTCTTGTCCCAGTCGGGGCCGAGCTGGGTCTTCCAGTCGGCCATCACGGTCATCCAGTGCGCGACCTGGGTCTGCGCGGCCCAGGCGACGTTCCTGGCGAGCAGCGGCGCCTGCTTCTTGCCGAATGCTTCGAGCTTTGCGAACGGGATGGCGCCGGCGGCGAGGCATTCGTCCATGAAGGCGATGTTGTTGGTGAGGATGGCGCGGTTGTTGTCGCGCCAGTCGGCCTGCATCGGCGTGGCATCGAGCCCGTCGAGCGCCGATTGCATCCGGCTGCGATAGGCCTGCATCGACCCGCGCCATGATTTTTCGTCGGGATTGTTGACATAGGGGCCGACCACCTCGGCCAGCGCCATCGTGCTGTGGCCGACCGATTTGAGCAGCTGATAGACGACCGGCACCTGCGGCGCCTCGGTCGGCGGCTTGCCCGGCCGGTACAGGATCAGGCGGCCGCCGGCGCCGGAGAACAGGCCGAGGATCACCGGGTGCTTGTCGAGCACGTTCTTCTGGAAGATCCGCGCCGCATCGCCATAGAGCTCGAACATGCCGGTGTTGAGCGCGAGCACGTCCTTGGTCGCGATATCGGCCGGCGTCGACGTCGTCTTGCCCGAGATCGGTGCCATGTAGTCGGGCAGCGACTGGGCCAGCGATGCGCCGCCGCTGGCGAGCAGCAATCCCAGCGCGGCGGCCAGGCGAAATCGATTGATCATGTGATGCTCCTCGAAGCCTCGCGCCAACGTCGCGGCCGGATGCGGCCGCGCGATCATTGGCGGAGTGCGCAAATGCTTGCACGCAATGAACTGGAGAGAAGTGAACAGGGAGTGTAGATCCCGCGCGACGCGGCACGACGCGGGCGGACGCCTACAGCTAAGCGACGAATCGGCCGGTGTCGACACCCGGACATTGCCGGGCTTGCCTGCGCCAAAACACCCAATGGTGCGGTTTTCGGCCCGGTGCTATCTGGCGAACAGAATCAATTTTATTTATTGGATTATTTGCGTGCTCAACGGACTTTACAAGGTCGAGTACGGCATCAACGGCGCATTCGGGCGCAGCATCATGTGCCTGCACGACGGCAAGATGATGGGCGGCAATTCGGCCTTCGCCCATCTCGGCACGTATCAGGTGAGCAAGGGCGAGATCATCGCCGACGTGATCACCGAGCGTCACAACGACGATCCTAATTTCAAGCCGCTGATGGGCGCCGACGTCGCCGTCATCAAGGTGCGCGGCCGAACCGAAGGCTCGACCATTCTGCTCGAGGGCAAGGCGGATGCCATGCCGGACGGCGTGTTCTGGGCGAATCTGGCGCCGCTCGACGACGAGGCCTTGCCACCGCGCGGGGAGGTCGGACCGGGCGGCATCGCCAACGGGCTCTATGCGATCCAGCTTCGCGCGCTCGACGGTGTCGACGCCGGCCTCACCGGGGTGATGCTGCTGATGGATGGCCGCATCCTCGGCGGCGACGCGTTCTTCTACTATCTCGGCTCGTATTCGTCCGCGGATGGCCGCTGGAGGGGCGAGATCGTCAACCAGGAGCACACGCCGGCGAAGGGCGAGTATCCGGTGTTCGGCGGCTATGAAATCGGCATCGGTTTCGCTGGGACCTGCCGCGACGACGGCGCGGGGCTCGAAGGCATCGCGCTGGCCGGCAAGCGCAGCCTCCGCCTGTCAGCCGAATTGCGCCTGATGCGCCGGGCGTAGACCTGGAAAGCTGCCTCAATCCTTGATCAGCAGCACGCCGCCGATGATCAGCGCGATGCCGGCCAGTCGTGAAATCGACACGGGATGCTGCGCCAGCCCGAATAAGCCAAAATGGTCCATCGCGATGCCCGCGATCATCTGACCTGCGACCACCAGCGCCAGCAGGGTCGCGGCGCCGAGCGACGGCAGCAGCAGGATCATCAGCAGGATGAACACGCCGCCGAGGATGCCGCCGCTCCAGGCCCACCAGGGCACGGCCGTCACCAGTTTCCAGGATGGCACCGGTTCGCGCGTCGCGACCAGCACGACCGCCATCGTGACGAGCCCGCCGAGATAGCTGACCAACCCGGCCCAGGCCGGTGAGTTGAGGGCGGACCTGAGATTGCCGTTCAGGACCTGCTGGGTGGCGACGCTGATGCCGGCGCCGAGCGCGAGGAGATACAGAAACCAGATTTGCATGTGACGCCCCAAAACCGATCGCCGGACTATTTCATGTCATATTCGATTGGCAACGAGCGTGGCATGCATGGGAGCACGGCGCGAAACCTGCGGAATGGGCTTCCACCCACGTCCCAGATCGAATAAGAGGCCGCAAACCCTCAGTTCCCCAGCATTAAAGCATGATCCGCCTCGATAACGTCTCCAAGCAAGTCGGCCACCAGATCCTCTTCATCGAAGCCTCCGCGGCGCTCCAGAAGGGCGAGAAGATCGGCCTCGTCGGCCCCAACGGCGCCGGCAAGACCACGCTGTTCCGCATGATCTCGGGCCGCGAAATCCCCGATGAAGGCCAGGTGTCGCTCGATCGCGGCATCTCGATCGGCTATTTCAGCCAGGATGTCGGCGAAATGTCCGGCCGCAGCGCGGTCGCCGAGGTGATGGACGGGGCGGGACCGGTCAGCGTGGTGGCGGCCGAACTCCGGGAACTCGAGGCCGCGATGGCCGACCCCGACAAGGCCGACGAGATGGACGACATCATCGCGCGCTATGGCGAGGTGCAGCACCAGTTCGAGGAGCTCGACGGATACGCGCTCGACGGCCGCGCGCGCGAGGCGCTGGCCGGTCTCGGCTTCAGCCAGGAGATGATGGACGGTGACGTCGGCAAGCTCTCCGGCGGCTGGAAGATGCGGGTGGCGCTGGCCCGCATCCTCCTGATGCGGCCCGACGTCATGCTGCTCGACGAACCGAGCAACCACCTTGATTTGGAAAGCCTGATCTGGCTCGAGCAGTTCCTGAAGGGCTATGAAGGCGCGCTGCTGATGACCTCGCATGACCGCGAGTTCATCAACCGCATCATCAACAAGGTGGTCGAGATCGACGCCGGCCAGCTCACCACCTATTCCGGCAATTACGAGTTCTACGAACAGCAGCGCGCGCTCTCCGACAAGCAGCAGCAGGCACAGTTCGAGCGGCAGCAGGCGATGCTCGCCAAGGAGATCAAGTTCATCGAGCGCTTCAAGGCGCGGGCCTCGCACGCAGCTCAGGTGCAGAGCCGGGTCAAGAAGCTCGACAAGATCGAGCGGGTCGAGCCGCCGCGGCGGCGCCAGACCGTTGCGTTCGAATTCCAGCCGGCGCCGCGCTCGGGCGAGGACGTCGTCAGCCTGAAGAACGTGCACAAGGCTTACGGCAGCAAGCGCATCTATGACGGGCTGGACTTCATGATCCGCCGCCGGGAGCGCTGGTGCGTGATGGGCATCAACGGCGCCGGCAAGTCGACGCTGCTGAAGCTCGTCGCCGGCTCAACCGAGCCCGACGACGGCGCGGTCGCGATCGGCGGCAGCGTCAAGATGGGCTATTTCGCCCAGCATGCGATGGACCTGCTCGATGGCGAGCGTACCGTGTTCCAGTCGCTGGAGGATGCGTTTCCGCAGGCCGGGCAGGGCTCGTTGCGCGCGCTCGCCGGCTGCTTCGGCTTCTGCGGCGACGATGTCGAGAAGAAGTGCCGGGTGCTCTCGGGCGGCGAGAAGGCGCGGCTCGTGATGGCCAAGATGCTGTTCGATCCGCCGAACTTCCTGGTGCTGGACGAGCCGACCAACCATCTCGATCTCGCCACCAAGGAGATGCTGATCAATGCGCTCTCCGAGTTCGAGGGCACCATGCTGTTCGTCTCGCATGACCGCCACTTCCTCGCCGCGCTGTCCAACCGCGTGTTGGAGCTGACGCCTGACGGGATCCATCAATATGGCGGCGGCTACACCGAATACGTCGCACGCACCGGGCAGGAAGCGCCGGGGCTGCGGGGCTAGCTCAAGCCCGCCACCGCGCGCAGAACGCTTCGACGTCGCCGGACTGAAACTCCGGCAGGCGCTCCCAGATGATCTCAGCCGGCCAATTCCACCAGGCGATCTGCGACAGCTCGGCCGCGATCTTGCGGCTGAACCGTTCCTTGATCGGCCGGGCCGGCACGCCGCCGACGATGGTGTAGGGTGCGACATCGCGCGAGACCACCGCACCGGCTGCGAGCACCGCGCCGTCTCCGACGGTGACGCCGGGCAGCACGATCACGCCATGGCCGATCCAGACGTCGTTGCCGATCACGACGCGGTCCGCGCGCCGATCACTGAAGAAGCCGTGATCGCGCTCGGCGGAGGCCGAGTAGTATTCGGGGCAATAAGTGAAGCGATGCTGCGACGGGCGCTCGACCGGATGGTTCGGCGCGCCGATCCGGACTTGCGCCGCGATCGCGCAGAACCGGCCGATCACGGCGTCGGCGACGATGCAGCCGCTGCCGAGATAGGAGTAGTCGCCGAGCTCGGTGTATTCGATCGCGGTGTCGCCGAGGACTTCGCAGCAACGTCCGACCGTCACTTCCCGCAGCTTGACCGTCGGCTCGATGACGGTTTCGGCAAGCTTGGGGCGGGTCGGGTTCGGTTCAGTCATGAATCTGTCCTCGATGCGGCGGGCGGTTCCAGTCGCACGATTTCTATTACGGCCAGATGACAGGCGGCGCCGGATCTACCGGCCGGTGAGGCGGGCGATGGTTTCGATCTCGTTGGTCCAGATGCCGCCGGAATAGCGTTCCGGCAGGCGCCGGAACGTGTCGGCATCGTCGACCCCGGTCGAGAATTCGCCGCGCCTTGCGGCATCCGCGTTCCCAGCGATGCAAAGCCGCATGGCACGCTGCGCGGTGCTCGGCTTGTGACGCCCAGCGCCGGCCGCTACGCTTCAAAAAAAGGCGGGAGTGAAACGGCATGAAACAGATCAGGATCGGCGACATCACGATCGACGCGGTGATCGAGCGCGAGGGGCCGTGGCGACGGCCGCAGGATTTCTTCCCGACCTATGACGATGCCGTGTTCAAGCATCACCTCAAGGCGATGGAGCCGGAGGTCTTCGACGCCGCGCGCGGCATGATGATGATCACCTATCAGACCTTCGTGGTGCGGACGCCGCGCTACACCATCCTGGTCGACACCTGCACCGGCGAGGACAAGGGGCACCCGCCGCCGTTCGACTTCCCGGGCAAGGAGCGCTGGCGCAACGAGCTGTTCGCGCTCGGCATCTCCTTTGAGCAGGTCGACTACGTGTTCTGCACCCATCTGCATATCGACCACACCGGCTGGAACACCACGTTGCGCGACGGGCGCTGGGTGCCGACCTTCCCGAACGCGAAATACGTCTTCCACAAGGGCGAGTATGCGGCCTGGGAGGCGGAGAATGCCAAGGGCGCCAATCCGCCCGGCACGGTGTTTCGCGACAATTGCCTGCCGATCGTCGAGGCCGGGCAGGCGCTGCTGGTCGACGACGACTATGCGCTCGACGACACCGTCACGCTGACGCCGACGCCGGGCCATTCGCCCTGCCATTGCTGCGTCAACATCTTCTCGAAGGGACAGCGCGCGGTGGTCGCCGGCGATCTGATGCACCACGCGATCCAGTGCCGCGAGCCGGAATGGTCGGCAAAGCCCGATTGGGATCCGAAGCAATCGGCGGTGTCGCGACGGAAGTTCTTTGCCTCCGTCGCCGGCACCGACACGCTGATCCTGCCGATCCATTTTCCGGCCCCGACCGTCGGCCTGATCAAGGCGGACGGCGACCGCTTCGACTATCGCTTCAAACGCGAGTAGGCGGCGCGGGCAGCCGGGAGCTCAGTGGTGTCAGAACCGCGCCGTGCGGGTCCGGCGCGGGACCTGGGTCAGAAAGCGTTCGAGATCGGCGCACAGGCGATGGGCGAGCTCTTCATCGATCTCGAACGTCGCGACCGTCCCCGCGCAGTCGATTTCGATCGTCCCGCGAAGCGGCACGGCGGACACGGTCGATACCGCGATGTTGGTGGCTCTCTGCATGGTCATGTCGTCAACTTCCCCTCGGGCCGGTTTTGCCGCCAATCCTCATCTCGGAATGACGGGGCGTCCCTTTCGCTTGCGTTCTTCGATGAATCGCACACCGATCTCGGTGCCGTCGACGCGAACCAACTCGCAGCGCCGGAACGCCAGTCCTCGTGACGACAGCACCAGGAAGAACTCCTGGGCCTTCAGCACATCGAGCGTTCCGTCGACCTCGAGCCGGGCGCCGCTCTGCGAGACGTCGAGCAGGATGCAGCCTCGTCGCCACGTGCCATCGACGCCCATCAGATTGACCGGATGGCGCGTCTCGAGCTTGACGCGCTCCGCCCTGCGGTCACCATACGTCATGACGCTGCTCACACTGCTTGAAATCGCTTCGCAACCACCGTGGCCCGCGCCTCTGCAGGATCGATCGTGGCTGGCGGGCTTGCGGCGGCGCGGGCGGCGGCGGCATCGATGGCGGTGCGGATCACGTCCTGGATGTCGGGACGTGCGATCTTGAGCAGCCGGGCCTGCTGGCGCGGCGCGGATCGCATCACGAGGTCGGCAAGCGCACGGTGAGGCAGGTCCTTGCGCGACACCAGCGCGCCGGCGATGTCTTCGTCGCGTTCGGCGGCATCGATCATCATGGCAAGGCCTGCGCTGGTCATGTCGGCGCCGGGGTTGCCCGCGAGCGCGCGAAGCACACTGCTGTCGCCGCGCATCAGCAGAATATCCGTGAGCTCCTGGCTGACGGCCTTACGTCCTGCGATCGCGCTGAGGTGTCCCTCGGCGCGCATCCAGGCAATGTCGATCAGATCGGTCTCCGGGATACATTCGCAGCCGCGCAGGATCGGAGCGGCGACGTCGGCGTCGTCATGGTTGGCGAGACGACGTGCGAGTTCGCGCGGCACCAGATGGAGGTCGGCGAGCGAGCGGCTGAGCGTGGTCAGGGTCCGCAACTCGACGCTCTCGCTCAGGCGGATCAGGATGTCGTCGAACACCTCGACGTGGCGTTCGCTGAGGCGATGCGCGTCCTCGAGAAACAGCCCAGCCACCTCCTGCAGCATGCGCGTACGGAGGTCGGGGGAGCCGGCTTTCAAGACGTGGTCGAGCTTGGCAATAAGATCGGGCGAGGCAATGACTGTCATTGCGGTCCTAAAGTGTTCCGCGACGAGGAACGTCATCGTTCCCAATGCCAATCTGCTCCCCGAATCTTTAATAGGGGTATAGAGTTTGATGGGATCGCCGGTCCCAACGGTGGATATCCCGGCAAACACTATCGAAATTCGGCAGCAGGGATCATTTGCCTGATTGTCCGGTTCGACGAACGGCCCGCATTTTTCCTGATTGAATTCATCAGTCGATTCGCATTTGGTGCATGGACATTATCGATGAGGCGGGCGCGCCAGGCGCGACGCCCTGCAAGAAATTTAAAGAGCAATTCATAGGAGCGGTCATTTGACGGCGCCATTGCTGGTGCCGAGAGTCTTTCGTTTTGACGATGTTGATGCATTCCGGAGTTCGATCCGAAATCTGGATGTTGATTTCACGCCGCTTGCGCGGAAGATTTCGGCCGAGCAGGTCATCCTGAGTTTGCCGGGATGCGAGCTCAATTACACGCAGTCGTTTCCGAGGATCGTCGACGCGCAGCTTGCGCCGCATAGCACCGCGGTCGGCTTCACGATGGACGACGGCGTTCCGATGCGGTTCAACGGCGTCGAGCGCGATCGTGCGGTGATCGTGCTTGGCGGCGGTGGTGCGTTCTACACCTCCGTGGAGCAGACACCCCGCCAATATGCCTCGGTGATCTTCACGCCCGGGATTGTCGACCGCGGTTGGCCGAACCCCGGTCTGCATTTCAGCATCCACGAGATCTCTCAACGCGCGCAGGATCGGCTGCGCGAAGTTGTGAGGCAGGTGTTGCTCGTGACGTCGGACCAGGTGACGATTGCCGAGTTCGCCACGGGTGCGTCGATCAAGGAGACACTGCTCGCGGCGATCGACAACGCGTTCGCCGAGATCGTGCCGGCGAAGTGGGCGACGCGGGCCAACACGACACGCCAGTTCAAGGTCTTCAACGACGCGCGCGCCATCCTCGCCGGCGACGTCGCTCATCCGATCTACAGCGGCGAGCTCGCGAGGCAGATCGGCGTGTCCGTGCGCACGCTGCACGACGCGATCCAGCGCTACCGGGGCATGAGCCTGCATCGCTATTTGCGGCTGCGCCGGCTCTGGCTGGTGCGCCAGCAACTGCTTGCCGGGGCGCCGAGCGTCAAGGCCTGCGCACTGGCCTACGGGTTTTGGCACCTCAGCGATTTCTCGCGGAGCTACCGGTCGCACTTCGGGGAAGCGCCGTCGGAGACGCTGGCGACCTCGCGCCGGGCTGGCGTCATGCGCGCCGATCCGTCAGATGCCAGACATGATTCGTAACAGTCGGTCTGAACGGAATCTTAACGGCCGGCGGTGAATCTGTTGGTACGATTCCACCAGAGGCGGCGTTAATGCATCCCCGACGATTTGCCCGTGTTCGTCCGTCAGGATGCGTGTCCAGCGTGGTCAAGCTTCAGCTCGAACCGAAGGCGCCGCTGATCGAATGCCGGCTGGTGGACTATTCCGCCGGTGGGGCCTGCCTGGAATTTTCAAAACCGGTCCAGTTGCCCGAGCGCTTCGAAATGTTTCACGGCAATACCAGGAAGCGCTGCCGGCGGGTCTGGAGCAAGGGCGTCCGGGTCGGCGTCTCGTTCTGAGCGCCCTGGGCCCTGATCAAGGTCGATCCACCCATCAATAGCCATTCGGGCCGCGCCCTGCGCGACCCGTCAATAATCAACGGGCCGCGCCCTGCGCGACCCGATGGTCTGTCCCGATAGAGCGGGCTGGATAAGCGCCGGCGAAGGGCTCAGGCGCCGCTCTGGCACTTCTTCATGAACGAGGTCTTGGCCGCGCCGGCGAGCTTCTTGCCGTCGGAGCCGACCGCCTTGCTTTCGCAGGCGTCCATCGTGCACTTCTTCATGAACGAGGTCTTGGCCGCGCCGGCCAGCGCCTTGCCGTCCTTGCCGACCGCCTTAGTCTCGCAGGAGGCGTCCTGTGCAAATGCCGAACCGGCGGCAAAGGTCGCGATCACGGCCGCCAAGAAAATCCGCTTCATCTGGGTTCTCCCTAAACCAAACCAGTGGCCGGATTGGATATCGGATTCTTGGCCCGATCAAGTTCCCACAGCCGATTTTGTCTATAAAATACCCGGATAGCCGCGGGAAAATTCCGTGTGCGGCGCGGAACAAAATGGGGGAAACGCGGAATGGAATTCGAGACGCTGGTACAGACACGCAAAAGCGTGCGCGGGTTCAAGAAGCAGCCGGTGTCCCGGGCGACCGTCGAGGAGATCATCGAGGTGGCCAAGCGGGCGCCGTCCTCGATGAACACCCAGCCCTGGCACGTCCACGTCCTGACCGGGGAGCCGCTGGAGGAAGTCCGCCGCCGCAACATGGAGGAGATGATCGCCGGAGCGAAGGCCAAGCGCGACATCGTCAGCCATGGCGAGTACCAGGGCGTGCACCGCGGCCGCCAGGTCGACATCGCCAAGAAGCTGTTCGGAGCCATGGGCATCGCCCGCGACGACAAGCCGATGCGGCAGGATTGGGTGCTGCGCGGCTTCCGCCAGTTCGACGCCCCGGTCTCGCTGGTGCTGGCCTACGACCGGATCCTCGATCCCGGCGCGGTTTGCCATTTCGATCTCGGCGCGCTCTGCTACGGCATCGTGCTGGCCGCCTGGGATCGCGGCCTTGGCAGCGTGATCAACGGCCAGGGCATCATGCGCTCCGACATCGTGCGCGAGGTCGCCAACATCCCGGAAGACCAGGCGATCATGACCTGCGTTGCGATGGGCTACCCCGACGACAGCTTTGCCGCCAATGCGGTGCGGTCGGACCGCGAGGCCAACAGCGACTTCGTCCGCTACGTCGGCTTTGCCGACTAGCGTAGGGGGCAGGATCGCGCGCACCTGCATTTGCAGGCGCGACTGCGCGCCGTTTCGCGAGCAAGCGACGGCGATCGGAGTGCTGATTGTCGATCGCTTCCTCGCCGACAACGATTTCGCGGCGCGATCGATTGCCTGGCGCGCCGCCACGTCTCGCGCATTTGAGTACGCTGACCGCGCTGCGGGATATTGAATTCCGCGTAGTGAAACCATCGCGCGACAGTGAGCGTAAGCGCGCGTTTCCGCTATTCCTGCCGATGAAAAATGCGCTACTTGTTTTGTGAAACGAAACAGCACAGGCGAGGAATCACAGATGAGCGATGATGAACAGACAGCCATGATCCGCGAGACCGTCGCGAAGTTCGTCGATCGCGAACTGATCCCGCTCGAGCCGCAATATCTGAAATCGAAACTGCCCGGCAGCGATCATCCCGAGCTCACGCCGGAGCATCGCAAGCGGCTGCGCGACGTCTCCAAGGAGCTCGGCCTCTGGGGCCTCGATGCGCCCGAGGATCTCGGCGGCCACGATTTGCCGACGCGCACGATGGCGGCGGTGCATGAAGAGCTCGGCCGCAGCTGCGTGCCGTTCGTGCTGCCGCCGGACTCGCCGAACCTGCGCATGCTGCAGGCGGTCGGCACCGACGCGCAGAAGAAGAAATACCTGCAGCCCTATATCGAGGGCCGGATGGCGTCGGCGATCGCGATCTCCGAGCCCGGCGCCGGCGGCGATCCCGCAGGCATGAAGACGCGGGCGATGCTCGAGGGCGAGCAATGGGTGCTGAACGGCCGCAAGATCTGGATCAGCAATGCACGCGCCGCCGACTTCATCATCGTGATGGCGCGCGTCGGCAACGACCAGCGTCAGGGCGGCATCACCTCCTTCATCGTCGAGAAGGGTACGCCCGGCTTCATCATCGAGCGCGAAATCCCGATGGTCGGCGGCGGCTCGACCTACGAGATCGTGTTCGAGGATTGCCGCATCCCGAAGGACTCGGTGCTGGGCGAGGTCGGCAAGGGCTACGCACCGATGCAGCTCCGCCTGCGCACGCGGCGGCTCGAGATGGGATCGACCTGCGTCGGCATCACCAAGCGCGCGCTCGACATGATGTGCGAGCACGCCAAGCAGCGCGAAACCTTCGGCGTCAGGCTCGCCGAGCGCCAGGCAATCCAGTGGTGGATCGCCGATATCTCCACGCGCATGCATGCGTGCCGGCTGATGGTGCGCGAGGCCGCCGACAAGACCGACCGCGGCGAGGACATCCGCCACGAAGCCTCGATGATCAAGGTGTTCGCGACCGAGATGGCCTATGACGCCTGCGACCACGCCATGCAGACGCTCGGCGCGCTCGGCGTGACGCTGGAATTGCCGCTCAACGCGCTCTGGCAGAAGGCCCGCCTGATGCGGGTCTATGAGGGCCCGAGCGAGGTTCATCGCCAGGCCATCGCCCGCCGCGTGCTCGGCCTGCGGGGAGGTTAGGGGGCTACGGAGCCCCTAAGCGATCCGCGTCATTGCGAGGAGCGATAGCGACCAAGCAATCCATCTCTCCACTTGCGGAACGATGGATTGCTTCGCTGCGCTTGTAATGACGTGGATAGAGCCGTCGTCACGCCGTGACGACGGCACGTGGCCGCTCAAGCCGCCCGCACGTCGGAGAGGAAGCGATTGACCTGGCCGGCGAGGTCCTTGGACTGCGTCGAGAGCTGTTCGGCCGCGCCCAGCACCTGGTTCGCGGCGGCACCGGTGTCGTCGGCGGCGCGCTGCACGCCGGAGATGTTGGAATTGACCTCTTGCGTGCCGCGCGCGGCTTCCTGAACGCTGCGGGAGATCTCCTTGGTCGCCGAGCCCTGTTCCTCGATCGCGGCGGCAATCGCGGTGCCGATCTGGTCGATCTCGGTGATGACGTCGACGACGCTGCGGATCGCGGTCACGGTCTCGTCGCTGGCGGTCTGGATCGCGGTGATCTGCTCGGAAATCTCGGTGGTCGCCTTGGCGGTCTGACCGGCCAGCGACTTCACCTCCGAGGCGACCACGGCAAAGCCGCGGCCGGCCTCGCCGGCGCGGGCCGCCTCGATGGTGGCGTTGAGCGCGAGCAGATTGGTCTGTGCCGCGATGCTCTGGATCAGCGTCACGACGTCGCCGATCTTCTGCGCGCCCTCGGCCAGCGAGCGCGCGGTGTCGCCGGTGCGGCGGGCATGGTCGACCGCACGCGCGGCGATCTCGGTCGAGGTCGCGACCTGGCGGGCGATCTCCGAGATCGAGGAGGTCAGCTCCTCCGTCGCGCTCGCGACCGTCTGCACGTTGGTCGAGGTCTGGTCCGAGGCGGCGGCGACGACCGCGGCCTGACGGTTGGTGGCTGCCGCCGTTGCGGACATCGATTGCGCGGTGTCCTCCATGACAGAGGAGGCCGCGGACAAGCCGCCGACCAGTTCGGTGACCTTGGCCTCGAAGGCGCGGGTCAGGTCGTCGAGCACCCGGGCGCGCCGCATCTTGACGTCGTTCTCGGCTTCCTTCTCGGTCGCGAGACGGTCGGCCTCGATCCTGTTGTCCTTGAACACCTGCACGGCGGCGGCCATCGCGCCGATCTCGTCGTTGCGCGCGGCGCCCGGGATCGCCTCGGCGACTTCGCCGGCGGCGAGACGCGACATCCGGCCGGTGAGGGCGGCGATCGGGTTCAGGATACGGCGGCGGACCATGACGATGAGACCGGCGCTGACGGCGATGACCGCGAGCAGCCCGATCATTGCGATCACGAAGCTGAAGCGCGCCGCCGAATAGGCGCTGGCAAGCACCTGCTCGGCATTCTCGTAGAACGCGTCGCGCACCGTGATGATGGCGGCGAGGCCGATCTGCGATTCCGGATAGTAGGTGTCGAGATCCTGCTCGTACTTGCCGGTCACGGCGCCTTCCTTGGCGAACTTCAGCGCCTTGCCGAAGCGCTCGACGTAATCGGCCTGCATCTTGCCGAGCGCCGTCATGACGTTCGCGGGCGTCGCCGGATTGTTGCGCAACTCCTGCAAGGTCGAGAGGATCTGCTCGGTGCGGCCGGTCGAGCGATAGAGTTCCATCTTCTCCGGCTCGGTCGCGACGCGCTTGGCGCCGACCAGCGCCTTGTGCAGGCTGGCATTGAGGCCGCCGGTATCGCGCAGCATCCAGGCGACGTTGGCGTAGCTGGCCTGGCGATAGGCATTGCCGTCGAGGCCGGCGAGGCGGCGCACCTGCTCGTCGAGCAGCGTGGTGACACCGGCGTTGAACACGGAATTGTCGGCGACGATCTTGCCGGCGGCGGCGCGGCGGGCCTCCGCCGGACCGGCGATCGCAGCGGCAATGGCGTCGCGCAGCCCGGCAAACTTCACCTTCAGCGTGTCGATCTCGCGCGCGACCGCCTCGCCGTCATCGAGCGAACCCGGCAGGGTGGCGCGGACCTGGTTGACCTTGGCGAGGGCCCCGTCGGTCAGCTTCCGCTGGCGGTCGAGCTCGGCGATCTGCTTTGGTTCGATCGTGGCTCCCCCAAGCAGCAGGTTGGTGGCGTAGCCACGCTCGGGGTTCATGTAGCGCGGGATATCGCCGACGGCGCGGACGATCTCGAGCCGGCTCTGTGCGGTCGAGACCTTGTCCATGGTCTGGTACTTCGTGACCGCGACATAGGCCGCGAGGCCGCCGCCGACCGCGGACAATGAGACGATCGCGGCCGTCAGGAGAGTACCGATTTTCATGGGATGCGCGCCATTTCTTGACGGGAGAGGGAGAGGCCTCAACCGTACCGGGAGCGCATTAAGCCAGGGTTTATGATACGGGACCCGTGACGGGCCCCGCTCATTCGTATTATCCGAAAGTCGAAGACGCCGCGTCGCTCAGCCGCGCGGCGCGACGATCAGTGCTCGTCGTCGTCAGCGCCCTTGGTCGCGGCGCGGTGTTGCGTGGCGCCACCCGAGCCCGCTTCGCCGCAGGGCAGCTGGTTCCAGGTGCCGTCGGCGGCCTGCTGGTAGGCCTGGCAGCCGGCCGAAGTCGTGGCGGTGGATTTCTCTTCGGCTTTCTGCCGCTCGGCGCTCTTCGCCAGCGCTGGCGTGGCCAGGGCAGCGATGGCTGCAAGCGAGCCTGCGAAAACCAGCTTTGCGATCCGCATGTCGGGTTCTCCTTCTCGAAGCAGAGCCATATCCAGAAAAGAAATCTGGCGATTTTGGGCCGCGGCGAAGCGCCTGCGACCAATTGCTTAATGCCGTGAAAACGGGCCGCAATGCCGGTTAACTTCTGCGCGCCGACTGCAGGACGGCTGTCGCAGCGCCGTGGTAGCATCGCGCCATGACCCACCGCATTCTCGTTCTCTACGGCTCCTATCGCTCGGATCGCATGGGCATCCGGCTGGCCCACTTCGTCATCGACGGCCTTCGTGGGCGCGGCGACGACGTCGAGCTGATCGACGCCAAGGAAGTCGGCCTGCCGATGCTCGACCGCATGTACAAGGAGCATCCCAAGGGGCAGGCGCCGGCCGTGCTGGAAACGCTCGCCGGCAAGATCCGCGACGCCGACGGCTTCCTGTTCGTCACCGGCGAGTACAATTGGGGCATCCAGCCCGGGCTGAAGAACCTGACCGATCATTTCCTCGAGGAATGGTTCTGGCGCCCGGCGGCGATCGCGAGCTATTCGGCCGGACGGTTTGCCGGCGCGCGCGCCGCGACTGCCTGGCACGGCACGCTGTCGGAGATGGGCATGGTGGTGGTGTCGAGCACGATCAGCGCGGGGCCGATCGCGCAGACGCTGTCGGCCGAAGGCAAGCCGATCGGCGAGGGCGGCAAGTCGCTCGAACGCGCCTTTCCACGTTTTGCTGACGACTTCACCTGGTGGATCGAAGCCGCCAAGGCACAGCGGGCGCGTAAGGCGCCGCCATACTGAGCGCAAGTCCGCCAGCTCGGGAGTTCGGAGCCATGAGCCTCTTCACATCGCCCTTCGATCCCGCGCGCGAGGCGGCCGTGGTGACCGGCGCCGGCAACGGCATCGGCCGCGCCATCGCGCAGGCCCTGGTCGGCGAAGGCGTCCGCACGGTGTTCGCAGACCTACATGAGGATCGGGTGCTGGCCGCGATCAAGGCCGCCCCGCGTCCCGAGTTAGCGGTCCCTTGGGTCGGCGATCTCGCGCAGCGTGATGCGTGCGACGCTCTGCTGGCGCATGCGCAAGACACGGTCGGACAGGTCACGCACTTCGTCCACAGCGCTTCGCCGCCGCGCCGCGAGGCCGATCATGCGATGGCGGTCGACGAAGAGACCTGGCAGCAGATGCACGCGGTCAATCTCGATGCCGGCTTTCATCTGTCGCGCGAACTGGCGCGCAAGCTGATCGCGGCAAAGACGCCGGGCTCGTTCCTGCTGCTCACCTCGCTGCATGCCGGCACGCCGCGCAACCTGCCGCATTACTCGACGGCGAAGGCCGGCATGGCGATGCTGGTGAAGGAGCTTGCCAAGAGCTGGGGCCGCCATGGCATCCGGGTCAATGCGCTGGTGCCCGGCGCGATCGCGGCCGGCGGCTTCGTGGCCGATCCCGCGCTGGCAAAGCACATCCCGCTCGGCCGGCTTGGCCAGGCGGATGATCTTGCGCCGCTGGCGCTCGCCGTGCTTTCGCACAAGCTCTCCGGCTACGTCACCGGCGCAGCGATCGTGGTCGACGGCGGATTGTCGCTGACCAACTGGTTCGCGCCGCCGGAGCTCGATTGAGAATTGAAGTCGATTACTTGGTCCTGATGTAGCCCGCGAGCCGCGACTTCTGGTCCTGGCACCAGGTCGTCATGCTGCCGGCGCGGCGCTGGTCGAGGTCGGTGGTCTGCGTTGCGATCGCAACTTCGGTCATCAGATCGTCGGGCTGCTTCTCGCCCATCTTGCCGCCAGTGTGCATGTAAGCGATCGCCTTGCGCACCTGCTCGGTGGTGCCGTCGGGCAGGTGCATGTCCTGCGCCCGCTGCACGAGGTCCTGATAGACCAGATCGGTGCCGGGGCACTCGACCTTTGCGGCGAAGGCCTGCAGCACCATCGTCACATAGGCCGCGCGCGGATCGGCGTGGGCCGGTGTTGCCGCGACGATCAGGCCGCCGATCAGCAGAGCGTAACGCATCGAATTCCTCCCGAGGTTTTAGACATTTTGCCGCAAGGCTAGCGTCCGCGGGAACCGACTGCAACCGTAAGGACACACTTCCCGAAGGAACCGATCAAACAGCCGTGTTCCAATCTGGGCTGCCACGATTTCAGCACGATTTCGGCAGCAAGTGCCACAAGTTGACGCAGGGGAGAATTATCGTGTCGAAGTTGGGGCTTGCTGCGGTGCTGGTGGGTTCGCTTGCACTTGGCGGCTGCATGCAGGCGACGCTGTCGCCGGTGACGGATGCCGCGATGACGCCGCGCGATCGGCAATTGCTGGCGCATCCGCCCTATGCGGAGGCCAGGATCCCGGATCAGTTCCAGCGCCACATTGTCGATTACAGGCGCAAGGAACAGCCGGGTTCGATCCTGGTCGATACCGACGCGCGCTACCTCTATTATGTGCTGCCCGGCGGCAAGGCGATCCGCTACGGCGTCGCCGTCGGCGAGGAGGCGATGGCCTTCTCCGGGGTGGCCACGGTCGGCCGTCTGGCCGAGTGGCCCGATTGGGTTCCGACCCAGGACATCCAGGAGCGGCTCGGACCGTATCCGAAGCGGGTCGCCGGCGGGCCGGCCAATCCGCTGGGTGCCCGGGGCATCTACCTCTACCAGGGCAACAAGGACACGCTGTACCGCATCCACGGCACCAACCAGCCCGAATATATCGGGCAGGCGATCTCGTCGGGCTGCATCCGCATGAACAATGCCGACGTCATCGACCTCTACCAGCACGTCAAGCCGGGCGCGACGGTGGTCGTGCTGCCGCCGGGACAGAGCGCGTAATTCGCACTCGAAATGCAAAGCGGCCGATCGCGCCATCGCGACCGGCCGCTTTTTCTTTGGCCTTTGGTTAGCCGTTAGCGCAGCGGCATCGGCGGCCGAACCACGGGGCCGCCATCATCGGCATCGACGATGTTCGACTGTTGCTGCGGTTGCACCGGGCGCGGTGCGGCAGCCTGCGGCGCGGCCGCAACGGGCGCCGGCAGCGGTGCTGCTGATGCCGACGGAGGCGGCGGCGGGATATAGGCCTGCGCCGGCCGACGGATCGGCGGGGGAGCAACGGCCGCATGCGGCATTGCCTGCGGCGTGACTGCGGCGCGCGGGCGCGGCGCGACCGGCCGAGGTTCGACGGCCCTGGTCTCGGTCGTCCGTGCAACACGCTGCGCCAGCTGATCCTGGCTGGCCTTGAGCTGATCGATGCTGGTCTTGAGCTGCTCGATCTGTTGTCCCATCGACGCGAGATCGCGCGCCATCGACTGCAACAATTGCGTCTGGTCAGGTGCGGCTGCGGCTGGCGCCGCGGGCATGGCGGGCGCAACCGGCGCCGCGGCGGCTGCCGGTGCTGCGGCGGCAGGAGCGGGCGCGGCCGTGGCGACGTCCTGTGGCGCAGCGGCCGGAGCGGCCTCAGCGGGCTGCTCGGTGGTTGCCGCCTGCGCGGCCGGCGGGCTCGCCTGATCGGGAGCGGCGGTCGATTTGCCGGGCAGCAGTGACGTCAGCGCCTCGACCTGCGGCACATACTCGGCCGCCAGCTGCTTGACGCGATGTCCGTAGTGTTGCCACGCCGCGGTACCCATGGCGCCGGCGATCGCGAACACGAACCAGAAGGCGCGGATCGCCCATTTGTTGGTGGGGCGCGGCGCGCGCTCCAGCCGGATGTCGTCCAGCCTGCCGTCATGGCTTGCGGCGCTATATTCCGGCGCGGCCGGCGGCACCGGCGTCACCGGGATCGGCGCAGCCGGCGGCACAGAGGCGGCCGCCGCCGCGTATGCGATGGATGGCGTGGATGCGGGCGCGAGACTCGACCCGAAATAGGGCTCGCGCTGCCCCGATGCTGCCTTGCCGGCAGGTGCCGGTGCAGCGGCATTGTCCGGGCGGGCCGGAGCGAAGCTGGGTTCGATCGCGAAAATATCGTGCGGATCAGCGTCTTTCAGTGTGGATTGCATGGCGGTCCCCGTTTCAGTCCAAGGTCAAACCGCAAATGGGCGGCCGGCAAATTTCGCTCTGTATCGACCCCTGGCCCTGTCCCCACAACTCCAGCCGGGTTTGACCAAAGCAAGGCGAGAGGGTGGAGAGGTTGGGGAGTTTCGGGAACCGGAGCCGGCTGCAGAGGCCGCGGGAATGGACGCACAGGCAGGAACCTCCAGGGCTGTATTTCGGAGGAATCTCCTGAGTTGTGTGGCGCATCCACCACACCCGAGGGGAAATCGCGCAGTGCGCGGCGGGTCTGACTGCGGTCCGCCACCGTTCTGCCCCGATTGGATTC
This sequence comes from Bradyrhizobium sp. INPA03-11B, assembly GCF_040446015.1. NCBI lineage: Bacteria > Pseudomonadati > Pseudomonadota > Alphaproteobacteria > Hyphomicrobiales > Nitrobacteraceae > Bradyrhizobium > Bradyrhizobium sp. INPA03-11B. The sequence continues at coordinate 44,858 of NZ_JASGSR010000007.1, read as the reverse complement.
GGCTCATTAGGCGGGTGTTGGATTTTCGGCTTGGGCTGGGGCGCGAGTTGGGGATGCAACATGTCACGCGACGATGCAGTCATTTCGTACGTCGACGTTATCGGCCGTGCGCGCGGTGCAGTGCCCGCCGCTGTGGTGGCTCATGGGCGAAAGCCGCTGCGGCTGTTTGCGCTCGCGGTCGGCGCAGCTTCGCTTGCGGCCTGCGCACAGTCATCGGTCGTCAGCCAGCGCTCGCAGGCGCTCGCGAGCCGGCCGGCGTCGGCCGAGCCGACGCGGGCCGCGTCATCGGCGACGCGAACACATCTCGCAACCGCGCACCGTCATGCGCCCTACGCCGCGCGCAAGACTACCGACAGCAAGATCGCATCGCAGGGCGTTGCGAGCTTCTACAGCGACGAGCAGGAGACCGCGAGCGGCGAGAAGTTCAACGCGCGCGAACTGACCGCCGCCCATCCGACATTGCCGTTCGGCACCAAGCTGCGCGTCACCGACGTCAAGACCGGCCGCTCGGTGACCGTGCGCGTCAACGACCGCGGGCCTTATGTCCCCGGGCGTATCGTCGACGTCTCGTATTCCGCGGCACAGTCGCTCGGCATGATCGGCAAAGGCGTCGCGAATGTCAGGCTCGACGTGCTGCAGTGAGCTGCCTCGCGCAGACCAGGTCCGGGATTTTTGCCGGCTCGATCGGGAAAAAGTCCCGGCGTTGAGCGCGCTTTAATCCTGTTGTCCGAACCACCCAGCCCAATAGAATTGGTGCCGCTACTTCCCCGCGCTGGCATGTTGCAGGTGCGTGGATTTCTACCCAACGAACCTTTCCCCGCCTTGGATTGTCCCGCCAAGGCGGGATTTTTTGCTTGCGGCCATGCGTGGCCGATCCGTTCGAGGATCTTCTGACCATGCGCACCGGCCACGCGTCGATGACCTCGGGGTCGGCGTGGCGGCCGATCAAGACCAGCATTCCGCAGCGCAGTGGGTTCAACAAGCTGGTGTTCCGGCATTTTCCGGCAATGTTCGCTGCCACGGCGGCGAAGAACGATGCCGATGCCGAGAAGCTGAAGGCGCGGACCGCGGCGTTGCAGCTGCTACCGCCATTGGTGCCAGCATCGTCGCCGGTCGCGGCGCAGATTTCCAGCAAGACCTGGCAGATGCCCGAGAATGCCGACGCGATCAAATCGGTCAGTCTCAGCTTCGCCGACAAGACCTGCACCTTCACGCTCGAGGATGGCAGAGGCACGCACAAGGTCGAGGTCGGTCTCGACGCGCCGCGCGAGGGCACCACGACGATGACCGGCAACAAGCTGCATCACGAATACCAGCCCGATGTGATGCGCGTGGTCGCGAGCGGCAGCTCGCGCGACCTGCGCACCTTCGTGATGACCTGGACGTTCGTCGAATCGGCGTTCCGCGACACCGTGACCTGCACCTTCGAGGGACCGCAGATGCGATTCGCGCGCAGCGTCAATGTCAACTCGTCGGCGCTGGATATGCCGACCTTGATGGGCAAGTTGGCGTAGCCGCCCGCAAATTGCGCTCTGCCGCATCTTGCGGCGGGCTTCCACCAAATTGTCACACTCCCAGCGAAATGCGGCCCAAAGCCGCTGCCAACACACCGCCGGATGGACTATGTCGGCGAGGGACAAGCGTTGGCCTACAAGATGATCGCAGAACGCGACAACGAAACGGTCAGGATCGAGCGGGAGAGCACCTTCATCATCATCGCCAAGGCCAAGGTCTGGGCCAGCGAGGGATGGCAGGTGGTGATCACCGACAAGGACGGAAAATCATACCCGCCCGAGGAATTCGACAAGCTGCTCGCGGCGTGAGACTCGTGGTTTGAGCATGATCTCAGCGCAAACGTGTTGCGTTTGTCGCGAGGGAAAACCGCTTCGCACTTTTTCGGATCATGCTTTACCGCTGCGCTGACACCAGCAGCATCATCGGCCGTTCGAGTTCGTCGGCGAGCTCGGGCATGGCCTTGATCTGCTCGCGCGTCGGGGAGAATTCCTCGACACGGCGCAGCGTGAAGCCGGCACCTATCAGCGCATTGAGCGTGGTGCCGATGGTGCGGTGATATTTCAGCACGCCCTTCACATACCAATCGGTCCGCCGTTCGCCTTCGATGAAGTAGCGGTTGACCGGCCAGGTCTTGCGGCCGTCCTGATCCTGTCCCCAGTCAGGATGGGCGGCCGCCATGTAGATCGGGTGCTCGATGGTGAAGACCAGATGCCCGTCCGCGACGAGCGTGCGATACAGCATGCGCGCCAGCCGATCGAAGTCCCTGATGTAATGGAAGGTGAGGGCGCTGTAGGCGAGATCGAACGTGGCCTTCGGCAGCTCCAGCGTTTCGAGGTCAGCGATCTCGTACGTAATCGCCGGATCCTGCGTCATGGCGGTGGCGCGGGCGATCATGTTCTGCGACAGGTCGACGCCGAGCACGTCGGAGGCGCCTTGCTCGCGCATCCAGCGCGCCACCCAGCCGAAGCCGCAGCCGAGATCGACCACGCGCTTGCCCACGACATCAGGCAGCATGGCGCGGATCGCGGGCCATTCGGGCGCGCCGAGCAGCCCACGGACCTGCCGCGGGAGCTGGCTGTAGCCGGCGAAGAAGCCGGGATCGTCATAGATGTTTTGCGCCATGGCACGCCAACTCGGCAAAGGGATGAAGTTCGTCTCTGTAACCGTCGCCGCAGCGCGTGGGAACCGCTGATTGTATCGCGCACGGGAACCAGAGTCGGCATTCGGCGGTTTCTGATGTCAGCGCCGCGGGATGCGCATTCGCCCGTCCGGCGGCGGTCGACAGCCGAGGAGAGCGCCATGATAGCCGAGATGCAAATCCACACCATCGCGCGGCAGATGCTGCTGAAGCACGGCCCGGAGGCGATTGCGCAGGCGGCGCAGAACGCGGTGGCCTGCGAGCGCAAAGGCGAGACCGAAGACGCCCGCGACTGGCGCCATATCGAGGACGCCCTGAAGATGATGCGCGGACCGCATCAGAGCTGATTGCGTCAACCACTATGTCTGATCGAATGAGTCCGGTGCCGTGCGCCGGATCATTCGATTTGCGAACTCCCCGGAGCCGCTTGCCTTCGCCGGAAATTCCGGGAACTCTGTTCGGGCAGCAGACAAATTCTATCTGGGGGAATTCGCCATGACCTTTTCACTCTACGACGCAACCGTTGCCAACTATCTGCAGATCCTCGGCTCCGCCTCGGGCTTTCTCGAGAAGAGCCTCGCGCATTTCAAGGACAACGGCATCGATCCGGCCGAGATCGTCGAGACCCGGCTGTTTCCGGACATGCTGCCGTTCCGCTTTCAGGTCGTCTCGCTCGCGCATCACTCCCGCGGCGCGATGGAGGCGGCGAAGAACGGCGTGTTTGTCCCGCCGTCCGGCAAGCCCGATCTGGATTATGCCGCACTGCAGGCGCTGGTGAAGGACGCGCACAGTGAATTGTCGGCCCTGACGCCGGATGCGGTCAATGCGCTACTCGGGCGCGAAGTGACATTCAAGGTCGGGGATCGGTCGATGCCGTTCACGGCCGTAGGATTCCTGATGTCGTTCTCATTGCCGAACTTCTTCTTTCATTCGACAACGGCCTACGACATCCTGCGCCACAAGGGCGCGCCGCTTGGCAAGCGCGACTTCATCGGCCGCTTGAACCTGAAGAAGTAACCGGTCGCCGCGCGCAGCAAAACCAGGAGCGCGCGGCAACAAGCGCGATCGTCAGAACCTGAGGCTTGCCGACGCTAGCCGATCCTGTGCCACCGCGGCACGGGATCGAGCGGCGTCCTGTAGAGTTCGCGCCGGTCGATGTCGGTGACGCGCACGGCGCAACCGCGCGCCTTGAGCTCCGGCTTGACCTGCGACAGCTCATTGGCGAGCTGATCGGCGCGATCGGAGGCGAGACTGATGTCTTCGAGGATGATCGTTCCTTGATTACGGAACTCGTCCCCCACCACGAGATCGAAGGTGTAGTACGGCATTCCGAAGATCTCCCTTTCGGTTTGCATCACAGGGTAACACTGAGTCGTGCGTTCCCTAAGATGCATGGCGCACAATCGTCGAGCGATCCGCACAAAACGATGTGCAGCGCGTCAGGCACGATGAACGATCAAACACGCGCGGCACGGCGAAGAAGTCTTTGATCCAGCTCACCGCCATGCCGTTAAGATTTGATTAAAACTGTCGGCGCAAGCTTGAGACCAAGTGGATCGCGGCGGAACCGGACTCCGGGAACCGGCAGCTGCAGGAGAAGGCCGGTGGCGTAACGCCCGCCGGCCTTTTCTCGTCTGCGGACGCACTTGGTGCTCCTTGGCGCTCCCTGGCGGCTCCTTGGGCGCTAGTCGCGCAGTACGGCCTGGCGCCTTGCGCGGCATTTCGGGCCGGGCCCGCGCATGTAATACAGCTCGGGGCGATAGGGGTTGACGACGCCGTCGAGCAGCGCGACGCAGCACGCAACAAGGCGGGCGAGGAGGCGGCGCAGGGGCTGCAGGGCGAGTTCCATCGCATTCATGGCACGCCCTCAGTGCAATTCGCCGAGGACGGCGGTGAACGGCAGCTCGAAGATCTCGGTCCCGATGTCGTCGGTGACGTGGACCGCCCAGTTGCGCCAGTCCTCCGCGCTCGGTGTCATGACAAAGCTGCGCGCCAGTTGCTCCGCATGCACCCTTGCTTCCGAAAGGTCCATTGCGACGCCGATGCGATCCAGGATGACGTGCTTGTCGTCGGAGCAGTGAAAGAAAACTGCGGACATCTTCCGATTCCCATGCCGAAGCGATTCTCGCGCGATGGAATAGCAGCGCGCGCGGGCATAGAGAATCCGGATCATCCCCCATCGGTAAACTACGGGGATTTCAGACAATTTGAATCACGCGGCCGTGATGAGCGCGGGCCGTTAGAAGATCGGTTCGCCGATCGCAACCTCGCTGCGCGGGCCAAGCACGATTACCTGGCCGCCGGCGTCCCTGGCGCCGAGGATCAACAGTTCCGAGGTGAAACCGGCGATGTTCTTCGGACCCAGATTGCAGACGCACACCACCAGCGCGCCGACCAGCGCCGCCGGCTCGTAATTCGTGATCTGCGCGCTCGACCACATGATCCGCCCGGCGTCGACATCGACGCCGACCTTGTAGGACGGATTACGGGCGCGCGGAAATGGCTGTACCTCGACGACCTTGCCGATCCTGATGTCAAGGCGGGCGAAGTCGTCATACGTGGCTTGCGGCTTGAGCAGAGACATCAGCGCTCCTGAAATGCGAGGCGGATGCCGAGCGCGATGTAGATCGCGCCGACCACGCGGCCCTGCCACTGCCCGATGCGGCGATTCCGCCGGATCCACGGGCTGATCTGGCCGGCAGCGAGCGCGAGCAGCGAGGTGTAGGCCGCGCTCATCACCACGAAGATCAGGCCCAGCGTCGCGAATTGCGCGACGGCCGAGCCATGACCGGGATGCACGAATTGCGGCAGGAAGGCGAGGAAGAACAGCGCGGTCTTCGGATTGAGCATTTCCGCCCAGATCGCCTGCCGGAACGCGCGCCTCGGATCGACCGGCTGCGCCGTGGGCAGATGCAGGTCGTCATTCTTCTCGAACAGGGCACGGACGCCGAGCACGATCAGGTAAATGACGCCGGCATATTTGACGATCGAGAATGCCAGCGCTGAGGTCATCAGCACGGCCGACAGGCCGAACGTCGCCATCGCGGCGTGGACGAGATCGCCAAGCGCGATGCCGAACCCGGTGGCAACGCCGACACGCGGTCCGCCGGTCACCGAGCGCGCGAGCACCAGCAGCACCGCGGGTCCGGGGATCAGGAACAGGCCGAGCACGACGGCGGCGTAGGTGAGGAGGGTGGTGGTATCGATCATGAAACCTGTCCGGATGTCAGGATGCAGGGATCGCGACCGCCGCGAAACGCGGCTTCGGATCCAGCATCACGCCAGCGCTTTCGACGATGCGCATTTCCTCGGTTCCGCTCTCCGCCGTGCGCACCAGCACGCCGTGGATGCCTGATGCGGCGTGGCTGAGCGCGTCCGGCGTCGCCAGGCCGCGCACGCGCGCGGCAGTGAACAGCCCTGCGAACAGGTCGCCGGTGCCGGACGGGCTGATCGGTACCCGCGGGGTGCGTACCCGCCAGGCGCGAATGCCATCGGATGCAGCGCGCTCGATTGCCAGCGTCTCGATCTCGGCCGCTGGCGTGCCGGCAAGCTCGGCGCTGGTGATGACGATGGTCGCGGGACCTCGCGCCATCAGCGCGCGGGCCCGCGCGACGACGTCATCGATCGTCGTCACGGGCACGCCGCAGAGGAACTCGAACTCGAAATGATTGGGCGTGACGATATCGGCCAGCGGACAGAGCTGGTCGCGCACCAGCGGCGGGATGTCCGGCCGCACGAACATGCCGCGGTCGCGGTCGCCGAGCACCGGATCGCAGCAATAGAGCAGGGCCGGGTTCGCCGCTTTCGCGCGGGCGACGAAGTCGGCGACATCAAAGCCGATATCGGCCGAGCCGAGATAGCCCGACAGGATCATCCGGGCGCTCTCGACCGCGCCGCGCTCCTCGACGCCTTGCAGGAGGTCGGCGACCAGCTGCACGTCGAGCACACGGCCGCGGATGGTCGGATAGCCCGGCCGGTTGCTGAGCAGCGTGGTCGGCACGGCGACGACGTCGATGCCGTGCAGCTGGATCGGAAAGGTGGCGGCGCTGTTGCCAACATGGCCCCAGGCGACCTGTGACTGGATCGAGATGACGGTCATGGTGTGCGCATCATCCGAACAGCGCGGCGTAGATCACGTAGAGCCAGCCCAAGATACCGTGGATGATCGCCCACAGGATCGAATGGTTCTTGGTGTAGGAGATCGCAATCGCCAGCGCCGAGCCGAACCCCACGCCGTATTTCGCACCCTCGACGCGGACGCCGTAATACCGATTGCCGTTCATGGTGATCCTTCCAGCGGGAGGGCGGGAGATTGGCCACAGCGTAACCCGCCGTGTGCCGCCAGTTCAACGGGCCGAACACCGCTGCTAAGATCGAAGTGAGCCTCCCTCCGCACCGTCGTCCCTGCGAAAGCAGGGACCCATAACCACCGGGCTACATTGTTGAAACGCGCTGTGGCCCCAGCGTCGCGAAACAATTGAGATTCGGGGTAATGGGTCCCTGCGTTCCCCAGGACGACGGCGGTTCTCGATTCCACTGCCACACACCACCGCTGTCATCACCCGCGAAAGCGGGTGATCCAGTATTCCAGAGACAGCAGTGCTTGAGCCGAAAGGCCGCGGCGTACTGGATCGCCCGGTCGAGCCGGGCGATGACAGGTGTGGGTCGGACGCAGTTCCGCATTCTCGCGACCTGGTTTTCCAAGCGCCGGTCACGCTCAGATCAACCGAATGTGTCGAACGGAGCGGTAGGACACGAAATTTGGCTGGGTCGCAGTGGAATAATCTGATGGTGCCGTCCGTCATGGTTACAGCGAAAATACTTCAACAGGCCGGCGCGATGGTCCGATCCTGTTGAATCCAACAGGAGAAGCTCGATGACCACGATCAAGTGTGTCGAGGCGGGGCTGGTTGCGCTCGTCATGCTGACGGCATCGGCCATGGCGCGCGAGGTCCACGCGGCGGGCCCATCCGCGCTCGTGAAAGGACATGCCGCGGCCACCGGCCGCTGGGGCGGTGGGCCGCCGCGCATGGCGGCGCCGCGCTTCGGCGAGTTCGAAACGCTGCCGCGCGACCAGCCCGGCGGCGTTTGCGATCACGGCGACAACGCCATGATCTGCTGAGCCGGACGGTGCATGGCGGTGATCTCCGGCAAAAGTTGCGCTAGCTTCGCTGGGTCGTCTCCCTCCAGCCGCGAGCGCCGCCGCCATGCACATCCTCCGTCCCCAGTTTCGCATCGAGGACGACCACGCGCTGGCGTTTGCGGCGGCGCGCGGCTTTGGCGCCATCGTCGCCGCCGATGCGCGCGGCCCGCGGGCGTCCCATGTTCCCTTCGTGATCGTGTGGCGCGACGATCGTGTAATCGTGCAGCTCCATCTGACCGCGAAGAATCCGCTGGTCGAGCTCGCTGACGGCATCAGGCGCTTCCTGCTGATCGTCTCGGGTGACGACGCCTACATCTCGAACGACTGGTACGTCTCGCGCGACAACGTCTCGACCTGGCTCTACGAGGCGGTGCATCTGTCCGGCGTCGCGCATCTGCGCGCGCTCGACGACAACCGCGGCCATGGCGATGCGCTGCTCGCGGTCTCCGAGGCGCGGCTGCCGAAGCAGCCCTGGGACCTCACGCAGATGGAGCCCGGCAAGCGCGAACAGATGCTGGCGTCGATCAGGGTGATCGATCTCGTCGTCGACGAGATCGAAGGGCAATCGAAACTCAACCAGCACAAGAGCGATGCCGACTATGTCGCGCTCGTCAACCGCCTCGCCTGCGCGGAGGAGACGGCAAGCCACAGGCTCGCGGAGAAGATGCGGGCGCTGCGGCCGGAGCTTGCGTATGCGAAGTCGCATCTTGCCGACAATGGCGGATGACGCTTGCGGCTAATTCGCCGCGGCGTTCCTCAGCATCGAAATCGCAAACGTGTTGTTAAGGATTGCGCTGCGCTGATTTGTCCGATTCCGATTCGTTCTTTGCGAACAGAATGGAGTCGAATGAGGAACGGATCGCGACGCGCGGAGCCCGGCGCGCGGGCCAACAAAAACGACATGCAGGCGCTTCGCTCGATCCGTGCAAACGTGTTGTTAAGAATCGCTTTGCGCCGATTCTTCGATTCCGATTCGTTCTCTGCGAACGAAATGGAATCGAACGGAGAACGCGGCGATGGTGCTGCTTTGCGCTCGATCCGGGAAGTCGGCACATGCCGAATGGCCTGAACGGCGCGGCGACATTGCGTAGTGAGCGCAATAATCCCACCATGGCACAACATCGATCGCTCGGATGCCGTCCGTGCACGCACATTGTTAACGCCTGAGTCGCGCCGATTTTCTTGATTCCGATTCGTTCTTCGCGAACAAATTGGAGTCAGACAATGAACGCGGTTGTAGCGCGCAGCACGTTTCTCTGCTCCACTCGGAGCGCACATGAGCGAGCGGATCGATGGCCGGCAAGACAAAGAAAGCGAGCAAGAATGTAAAAAGGCCCGCGGCGCGCCGGACGGTGCTGGCGATCGACATCGGCGGCACGCATGTGAAGGTGATGACCGACAGGGAGCGCATCAAACGCGAATTCGAGTCAGGTCCAACTCTGTCCGCCGTCGAGATGGTGCGGCAGGTCAAGGCGTTGACCCGGGACTGGTCTTATGACGTGATCTCGATCGGCTATCCCGGACCGGTGGTTCACAACCGTCCGCTGGCCGAGCCGCACAATCTCGGCCGCGGCTGGGCCGGATTCGACTTCCACAGCGCGTTCGGCCGGCCGGTGAAGGTCGTCAACGATGCGCTGATGCAGGCGATCGGCAGCTATCAGGGCGGGCGGATGCTGTTTCTCGGCCTCGGCACCGGGCTCGGCTCCGCGATGATCGTGGAGGGCGTGTATGAGCCGATGGAGCTCGGTCATTTGCCCTACCGCAAGGACGCGACATTCGAGGACTATGTCGGCACCGCGGGCCTCGAGCGTCGCGGCCGGAAGAAATGGCGCAAGAGCGTCGACGACGTCATCGCGCGGCTGTCGGCTGCATTGGAGCCCGACTACATCGTGCTCGGCGGCGGCAATGCCGACAAGGTCGACAACCCGCCGCCCAAGGTGAGGTTCGGCGACAACGCCAACGCATTCGAGGGCGGTTTCCGGATGTGGAAGAAGGCAGCGCGCAAGGCGAGCACGCGTCGATGAAATTGGAACTGCCACCAAATTGCCGCGACTGCCGAAGTTTCGTGCTGTTCCCTCGTTGCTGTTCCTGGAACTGATCGGGTCTGCCGCTCGTTTTATGCGGCATGACATCCCGTTCCATGAGGAGTGACTGATGCGAAGATTCATTATTCCCGCCATTGCGGCGTTGGCGATCGGCGCAGCGACGCCGGCGATGGCCTATGATTCCGGCAGCCAGATCTCGATGGAGGCTGCCCTCGACGTCGCGACCAGTATCGGCATCGTGACCGTGTCCAACACCCAATTCCTCGGCGACGAGTGGGAGGTCGAGGGCCGCGACCGGCTCGGCCGCTGGATGCAGGTCGATGTCGACGCGCGAACCGGCGAGGTGCGCAACGTGGATCGCGGCTGGTAGCCCGCGTCTTCACCGCGGCGTGAGATTTCTGGACGGCCGGCGGCGCAGGGCGCACGCCGGCCGTCCGTTATCCAGAACTGCGTGATGCCGTGCTTTGGCAGAATGGCATAAAGCTGGGGTATGCTCGGTCGCATCATTTTCGGGAATCGCCGCCGGCGCGGCGGTCTCGCGAACAGGAGACCGGCCATGACAAAACCGTTTCCGTCCAAAACCCACATCGGCAACCATCTGCTGCATCCGGAAACCCAGATGCTGAACTACGGCTACGATCCGCAATTGTCGGAGGGCGCGGTCAAGCCTCCGGTATTCCTGACCTCGACCTTCGTGTTCCGGACCGCCGAGGACGGCAAGGACTTCTTCGATTTCGTCGCGGGCCGGCGCGAGCCTCCGGAAGGCATGGGGGCGGGGCTGGTCTATTCGCGCTTCAATCATCCGAATAGCGAGATCGTCGAGGACCGGCTTGCGATCTATGAGCGCACCGAGAGCTGTGCGCTGTTTTCCTCCGGCATGTCGGCGATCTCGACCACGGTGCTCGCCTTCGCGCGGCCCGGCGACGTGATCCTGCATTCGCAGCCGCTCTATGGCGGCACCGAGACGCTGTTCACCAAGACGCTGGCGGCGTTCTCGATTGGTGCCGTGGGCTTTGCCGACGGTCTCGACGAAAGCGTCGTGCGCGCCGCCGCCGACGAGGCGATGAAGAAGGGCCGCGTCGCGATGATCTTCATCGAGACGCCGGCCAATCCGACCAACGGCCTGGTCGATATCGCGCTGACCAGGCGCGTCGCCGACGCGATCGGCAAGGCGCAGGGCTTTACCCCGATCATCGCCTGCGACAACACGCTGCTCGGGCCGGTGTTTCAGCGCCCGATCGAGCACGGCGCCGATCTGTCGCTGTACTCGCTGACCAAATATGTCGGCGGCCATTCCGACCTGATCGCGGGCGCGGCACTCGGCTCCAAGAAGCTGATGAAGGACGTCAAGGCGCTGCGCGGTGCGATCGGCACCCAGCTCGATCCGCATTCCTGCTGGATGATCAGCCGTTCGCTGGAGACGCTCAGCCTGCGCATGGAAAAGGCCGACCGCAATGCGCGGATCGTCGCCGACTATCTGCGCGACCATCCCAAGGTAGCGACGGTGCATTATCTCGGGCATCACGATGCGGCCTCGCCGGCGGGGCGTGTGTTCGCCAGCCAGAGCAGCGGCGCCGGTTCGACCTTCTCGTTCGACATCGTCGGCGGGCAAGAGGCCGCGGAAAGATTCCTCAACAGCCTGCAGATCTTCAAGCTCGCGGTGAGCCTCGGTGGCACCGAGTCGCTTGCGAGCCTGCCGGCGACGATGACGCATTCCGGCGTGCCGGCGGATATCAGGAAGAAGATCGGCGTGCTCGATACGACGATCCGGCTGTCGATCGGGATCGAGCATCCATCCGATCTCGTGGCGGACATCGCGCAGGCGTTGAGCAGGGTGTGAGTGAAGGCGTAGGGCAGGAGAAGCGGCATGTTGACGATCACCGCGGTCATCCGCGTCAAGAAGGGCCACGAGGCCACGATGCGGCAGGCATTGCTCGACGTCGTCGCGCATGTCCGGGCCAACGAGCCGTCGACCGTCGGCTATCACGTCTCGCAGGATGCCGCCGACGCTTGCGTGTTCGCGACCTATGAGCGATACGCCGATCAGGCCGCCATGGACCGGCACAACAATTCGCCGGCCGTGGCGCGGTTCTTTGAGGTGGCGAAGCCGATCCTCGATGGCGATGTGATCTTGGTCTCGGCGAGCGAGATCGCGAGCAAGTAGGCGGGCGGTCGGCGGGTGGGCTCGGCGCGTGCTAGGCTTTCTTGACGAATTCGGACTTCAGGTTCATGGCGCCGATGCCGTCGATCTTGCAGGCGATGTTGTGTCCGTCGTTCCCCTCGGTGAGACGGATGTTCCTGACCTTGGTGCCGCCCTTGACGACCGACGACGAGCCCTTGACCTTGAGGTCCTTGATGACGATGACGCTGTCGCCGTCGGTCAGCGGGTTGCCATGCGCATCGCGCACGCCCGCATCCTGCGAGGTCGCGGCAGTTGCAATCGCCTCCGCGCTCCATTCATGGGCGCATTCCGGGCAAACCCAGAGCGCGCCGTCCTGATAGGCATGCTCGGAATTGCATTTCGGGCAGTTCATTGCGGCGTCCATTGCTCGACATCGTCTCCATCGTGACCGGGCGCACCGTAGGGTCGTAGACGGGGAACGCAAGGGAAAACCCGGCGATTCGTCGCGAAAAACGGCAGATCGAATGCAGGGCTGGCGAGTTTGCTGCCGAGCGCAGATGCCGGTGGAACGGTCGGCCCGGCTATCTGTTGCCATTCGTCACTCGGCATTGCAGCCCCACGCCTGCGGGGAGCGGCCCGCAGACGGCTGATCCAAACCATGGACGCGGAAGATGATGCACGGAAACTCGACTCTCGTCAGGCTTCGCACGTCGGTCACCAGCGCCGCCTTCGCGTCGGCACTGCTGGCGATGACAAGTCTCGCCCACGCGCAGCCGGTGCATTCAGGTGCGGACCATGGCGATGCCGGGCCCGGAGGGTTTGCCGACCTCGCAGAGAAGGTCGGGCCGGCCGTGATCGGCGTTGCCGCCAAGGTGGTTGCGGCTGATGATGACGATTCGCCGGACCGGTCGCTTGGGCCGGACGGATCCGATCAGGACATGCCGGGGCAGGTTGTTCCTGGGCCCGGCCGGCGCGGCAACATGCCGAAGCCGACCGAGATGACGTCGATCGGTTCGGGCTTCTTCATCTCCGCGGACGGCTATGCGGTGACCAACAATCACCTGCTGGCGGGCAGCGATACGGCCGATATCCGCACCAGCGACAACAAGGTCTACAAGGCGAAAGTCCTCGGCAAGGACTCCGTCAGCGATCTGGCGCTGCTCAAGGTCGATGGGCGGACCGACTTCACCTATGTCAAACTCGCCGACCAATCGCCGCGCGCCGGCGATTGGGTGCTCGCGGCGGGCAATTCATTCGGTCTCGGAAACACCTTCAACGCCGGCATCGTCTCCGCGCGTGCGCGGGACCTCGAGACGGGTCCGTCGGAGGATTTCGTCCAGATCGATGCGCGGATCAACCGCGGCGATTCCGGCGGGCCGAGCTTCAACGTGAATGGCGAGGTGATCGGTGTGAACAGCATGATCGTCTCGCCATCGGGCGGTTCGGTCGGTGTTGCCTTTGCGATCCCCGCCGATACCGTGAAGATGGTGGTGCCACAGCTGAAGGAGAAGGGCGCGGTGACGCGCGGCTGGATGGGGGCCGAGGTTCAATCAGTCACCCCCGACGTTGCCGAGAGCCTGGGCGCGAACAATCGGCGCGGCGCGGTCGTGGTCGGCGTTCAGAACGGCGGCCCGGCGGCGAAGGCCGGATTGAAACGCGGCGACGTGATCACCTCGGTCAATGACGAGCCGATCAAGAGCGCGAACGAGCTGACGAAGAAGGTCCATGCGGCGGCCCCGGGCACATCGGTCAAGCTGTCGATGGTGCGCGACAATGCACAGAACTCGCTCAACGTGACGGTGGGCAAGCTCGCGCAGTCGCAGGCGCCTGCGGGTCTGCCCAAGTGATCGTCGCTACATATACGGCGTGATCCCGCCGGCCTTCGCGATCAGCTCGAACGAGCGCAGCCGCTTCTGGTGATCGTAGACGTCGGACACGATCATCAATTCGTCGGCGCCGGTCTCCGCGACCAGTGCATCGATGCCGGCGCGCACCGTCTCGGGCGAGCCGATGATGGAGCGCTCCAGCATCCGCATCGCCTGGACCTTCTCCTGCGGCGACCAATAGGTCTCGATGTCGTCGATCGGCGGCTGGCTGAGGCCGCGCGCGCCGCGGAAGATGTTGGTGAACGACATCTGCTGCGTGGTGGCGAGCCGGCGCGCTTCCGCGTCGGTGTCGGCGGCGATGATGTTGACGCCGACCATGGTGTAGGGCTGCGCGAGCTGCTCCGACGGCTTGAAGCGGGCGCGATAGATCTGCAGCGCCTGGTTCAGCAGCTCGGGGGCGAAGTGCGAGGCGAAGGCGTAGGGCAGGCCGAGCTCGCCGGCCAGCATCGCGCCAAAATTGCTCGAGCCGAGAATCCACAGCGGCACGTCGGTGCCTGCGGCCGGCACCGCCTGGATGCGCTGGTTGGGACCGGCTGCGGCGAGGAAGGCCTGCACCTCGAGCACGTCCTGCGGAAAGTTCTCGGCTGATTCAGGCGTGCGGCGGAGCGCGCGCAGCGTCAGTTGATCGGTGCCCGGCGCCCGGCCGAGGCCGAGGTCGATCCGATCGGGAAACAGCCGCGCCAACGTGCCGAACTGCTCGGCGATCACGTAAGGCGCGTGGTTCGGCAGCATGATGCCGCCGGCGCCGACCCGGATGGTGTTGGTGCCCGCCGCGATATGCCCGATCACCACCGACGTCGCGGCGCTGGCGATCCCCGCCATGTTGTGGTGCTCCGCCACCCAGATGCGGCGATAGCCGAGCGCCTCGGCGTGACGGGCGACATCGCGCGCATTGTACAGCGCGCCGCGCGCATCGGTCTCTTCGGTGACGCGGACGAGGTCGAGGATGGAGAGGGCGGCCACGGCGGCTCCGGAACGAGAGGAGGGACATCAAGGACGCAGCCGTATCAGGCTGTGTCCTGGTGAGGCGAAACGGCGGGGAGCAGCCGATTCATGCAGATGCATATGGATACGGTCGACATGCCAGTCAATCCGCCGACCAGAAGCGTAGTTCGGCCCGACCGCTCTATCACCGTCACCCCCGCGCAAAGGCTTTGCCTTTGCGCTGGAGGAGCGCGAAGCGCGTCTCGAAGGGTCGACGGCCCGGCTGGTGCCCGTGCATCCTTCGAGGCTCGCTGCGCTCGCACCTCAGGATGACGGAATTGGCTTTGCACCCTGCCCTACGCTCGCTGAAGCGACGAGCAGCGGTAGTCACCCCAAAATATCGAAAACAACCCCATGCAAAGGAGCAGGCGGCCGCCGGCATCCAAAAAAGCGACTTGACCCGTCGGGCAACTCAGCGATACATTTCCATTATTCCGAAATTGTGCGAGTGCCCGCCTTTCGCCGTCCATCGCCGGCGAAGCGTCGCGTCACGCCCCAGACGATTGCGGCGGTGGCTGCCGTCGCGAGCAGATGCTTCAAGGTGTGTCCGCTGACGAAGCCAAGCGTGTCTGCGATCTGATGGTCGAGCACCTCAGTGACCTTGGCCACGACGTACAGCCCCATCGCGGCGGCGAACGCGATGCGCTCAGTGCGCGGCGCGCGATCGATCGACTGCCAGAGCGGGATCAGGATCAGCGGGAGGACCTGCAGCAGCAGATACGGCCGCAGGTCGCCCGCACCATGGCTGTCGGTATAAACCCACCACGCGACGCTGGCCGCGGCGTAAAGCCCGAGAATGATCGCTTCGATGTTCGCCTTTGATCCGCCCTGGGTGTCGCCGCGGACGCCGACGAGCAGGCCCGCGCCGGCGAGCGCGATCGGCAGCATGTCCCAGGTCAGCCGGTCATTGCCGGGGGCGAGGTGAAAGAACGCGGAGCCGAACGCGGTCAGGAACAGGCCGATCAGGAACAGGCGATAACCCGGCCACCCGGCGCGGAGCTGATCGCCGTCGCGGTGAGGCCAGAGCGTCAGCCAGCCCCAGATCGCGACCAGCGCGAAGCCGATGTTGGAAAGCACGTCGCCTGCATGAGGGATCCCGAACAGGGCCGAGTGGTCGGCGAAATCGTTGTAGTGCGCCGGCTGTGCGACGCGTCCATGCACCGCGAATGCCGCGATGATGCCGACGGTGATGATCGCCGGGGTGACTTTCATCCACGGTTTCACGGGCCGCTCGGACCCGGTCAAACCGTTCATCCGGAAGGTGGTTTGCATCGTCGGCTCCAATGAAAAATGAACATTGTTCAATAATAGACAGAGAAATGAGCAATGTTCAAGTTCTATTTCGTAGGGGCTTTTGACCGTCCTGGACAGGCGAGGCGGGCCTCATCTCAGCCATGGGCAACGGCCGTTTCGTTGCAAGAACTTTTGTGATCTCAGCCGGCGCGGCGTGCGAAAGGATTGCGCCCGGCGGCCGGCGCTCCACATCTTGGTGGATTGAGTGGCTGATCGTGCAGGTAGCGGAGCGTTGAGAGGCAACCGATGAGGCCGACGGATTTCGTCCCCAAGGGAAAGCAGTCCTTCGCCGATGTCGTCACATGGGCGGTGGGTTACTTTTGCGGCGAGGCGTTGGGGTGGGCCGGCGTCTTTCTGGTCTTGTTGGCAGGTAGCTTCAATATCTGGGCTGGCCTGGCCGTCCTTTTATGTCTTGCGCTGTTTGTCACGCTGATTCTGCGGCGAGAGCTCAAACTGGACATCAGAGCCCTCGATGATCCCAACGACAATCCCCGTGCGAACCGATTGATCGGCAATACCTCCGCCAGCGCCTCAATCCGAGCGCATTGGAGCGCGCGTCGCCCGGCCGCGCCTCGTCCGAACGGTCGTATGACCCGCGCGCTCGACGCGTTGGAAGATATCGCAGTTCGATTTGCGATCGAATTTTCCAAATCCGTCGCCATCATCGTTGCCCTGACGCTGGGCATGGGTTTTGTCGCTGAAGTGGTTGCGTACGCTCTATCCGACCGGGATGTGAGTGGCGCCTTTGGGTCTGGTCTGGCCGGAGTTGCTGGAGGCGCCCTTGGCTTGGTCCTCGGCGTCGTGATCGTGCTCAGGCGCATTGCCGATATCGAAGATTGATCGGCGATTCCGCAGGGCTTCTTGGCGAACCGCCACATGCCGAAAATGTGCTGATGAAAGCGGCTTACACCTGCGGCCGATCCACCCTACCTTCGCCCTGCACAGCCTTAACCGATCCGATCCGGAGCGAGACCCATTCCCCAACTCATTTTCGGCCTGACCAGCCTCTTGATCCTGGCCCGCTTCATCTGGCCGCTCGATTGGCCGCTCCCGGCAAAGATTGTCGCAGCGTTGCTGGTGCTGGTCGCCTTGCAGTTTCACCGCTGGAACAGGCTGTCGTCGGGATCGGAATTCTCGCCGGAGTTTCCGCGTCCGGTGGTCGCGCTGTTCAACTGGGCGTTCGGCGCGATCATGCTGCTGGCGCTGCTGCAACTGGCGCTCGATGCCGGACTGGTCGTTGCCGCGGTGATCCACGGCGGCGTCGTCGGCGCGCCTGACGGCGTCCGCTACGCGATTGCAGCGCTGGCGGCCATAGCCGCAGCGATCGGCGTCCATCAGGCGATGCGCATTCCGCCGCTGAACGATATCGAAGTCGCCATCCGCGGACTGCCGCGAGAGTTCGACGGCTACACCATCCTGCAACTGACCGATCTTCACATCAGCCGGCTGTTTCCCGCGCCCTGGGCGCGCGAGGTCGTCGCGCGGTCGAACAAGCGCGGCGCCGACCTGATCGCGATCACCGGCGATCTGATCGACGGCACCATCGATGCGCGGCGGAGCGACATCGCGCCGCTGCGCGACCTCGTGGCCGCCGACGGCGTCTACGTGATCTCGGGCAATCACGAATATATCTTCGGCTATGACGGCTGGATGGCGCACTATGAGGCGTTGGGCCTGCGCTCGCTCGAGAACAGGCACATCGTGCTCGAGCGCGGCGGCGGCCGCCTGGTGATCGCGGGGATCACCGACCGCGCGTCGCGCCACCGGGGGCATTCGATCCGCGACCTTGCCGCGGTTCTCGAAGGCGCCCCCAAAGGTGCGCCAATCATCCTGCTCGACCACCAGCCGAGCGACGCACGAAAGGCGGCTCGGCTCGGCGTCGCCCTGCAACTCTCCGGCCACACCCATGGCGGATTGATCCTGGGGATCGACCGCCTGGCCGCGCGCGCCAATGCCGGCTTCGTCTCGGGCCGCTACGACGTCGACGGGATGACGCTCTACGTCAACAACGGCACCGCGCTGTGGCCGGGTTTCGCCTTGCGGCTCGGCCGGCCGTCCGAATTGACGCGGATCACGCTGCGTGTGGCGGGCGATGCCTGAGTGATGTGTGACGGATGCGATGATGCCATTGCGAGGTTGTCAAAAATACCTCAGCCGTGTGGCGCAATGCTCCCGGGGATGACGGATCGACCTGATTTCCCTGTCAAACGGCTAGGCCGGTGTCATCACCCGCGAAAGCGGGTGATCCAGTATTCCAGAGACGCCGGTGCTGGAGCCGAAAGGCCGCGGCGTACTGGATCGCCCGGTCCTAGTGCGCAATTGCGCACATGGCCGGGCGATGACGGTGTGGGTGAGGCGCAGCTTCGCGCTCTCGCGCCATGATTTGTCCGAGCTGTGCTCCTCGTCGCGTTGCGACGAAGCGAAGCAATGCATGGTTCAAGTTATGAACAAGTCGCCGCGGATGCCGCACGGTTAAGACATTGGTCATCTCTTTGCTCTCATTTTCACGACCTCATTCAGCAGGAGGCACCATGTCTGACATCACCATTCCCGGCGGAAAAATTCGTTCCTTCGTCGAGCGGATCGAGAACCTCGACACCGAAATGCAGGAACTCAGCGAGCAGAAGAAGGAAGTCTTCTCCGAGGCGAAGGGCGAAGGTTTCGACGTGAAGATCCTCAAGGAGATCATCAAGCTGCGCAAGCAGGACCAGGACGAGCGCGACGAGCGTGAGAGCTTGCTCGATCTCTACATGCGAGCGATGGAAACCGCGCCGGCAGAAGACAAGACCGCCAAGGCGGCGTGAGGTTTGCGGAGGCGCGTCGTGCGCTTCCATCAGCAACCAGGGAGTAGGGCGGATTAGCGACTTGTCCGCCTGATCTCATTGAGCGAAGGCGGAAGCGTAACCCGCCGCGACTGGGCGAAATGGCGGATTACGCCGGAGAGCCTTAAGCCGCCCTGCGCCCGCTGCTGGCCAGTCAATGGCAAGATAATGTCATGCTCCCTGAAAGGCGAATTGCAGCGCGATTATTTCAGAAGCGCCGCGACAGCCACATAATCCATCCAATGCAATCGGCGATCCCAGAATAAACCTATCGACGCACGGAAGCACCGCGATGCGCCTTCCGCACGACGCGTATTGACCGCGAGCCGCGCGATCCTTATTGGCGAGCGCGGAAAATTCCGATGCAACGATACGGGATGGCCTCGATGCAAGTGACTTTGATGAAGGGCAAGATTCATCGCGCGCGTGTCACCGAAGCGGACTTGCACTACGAGGGCTCGATCTCGATCGACCGCAACCTGATCGATGCCGCGGGCTTCCTGATCAACGAACGCGTCGACATCTACAACATCGACACCGGCGCGCGGTTCTCGACCTATGTGATCGAGGCGCAAGCGGGCTCCGGCACCATTGGACTCAACGGCGCCGCCGCGCGCCTGGCGCTGGCGGGCGACAAGGTCATCATCGTCGCCTATGCCGGCTTCGACGCCGAGGAAGCGCGCAGGTTTCGTCCGCGTGTGGTGATCGTTGACGAGAACAACCGGCGGGTTGAGGCGGGCGGGATTTCGTCCGCTGCCGCGTTGGTGGAGGCGTAGGCTTGGCTCGCCGCGTCGTCTATTTGCGCCGGTCGGGTTAGCGACTTGTCCGCCGTAGCTCGTTTGAGCGAAGGCGGAAGCGCAACTCGCCGCGACTGTTGCCAGCGAAACGGCGGATTACGCTCACGGCCAATTCTACCGCGTCACAGTCGCTCTTTCCTCTTTTTGGGAGGCTGCCAGCCGTCATTGCGAGCGAAGCGAAGCAATCCATTGGGCCGCAAACGCGGATAGATGGATTGCTTCGTCGCTGTCGCTCCTCGCAATGACGGGGAGAGAGCAGTGCTCATCCGCCCCACGCTTGCCGAGCAGCCCCCGCCAGATAGCCAGCGCATCATTTCCTTGATCTCATTTCGGACGCTTTTGTGCGGCGATGGTTGTCGAAAGACGCAACGCGGATTTGGACGTGGTGATGCTTTCGCGAAGGCTTGTCAATGTTGCTTCGATGCTCGTGCTCGGGACTTTACCGGTCCGCGCGCAGCAGAGCGCCGCGTATGATGCGTGCATGGACAAGGCAGAAGGTGTGTCAGCCAAGATGCTCGATTGCGGCAAGGCCGAAATCGACCAGTGGGACACGAGGCTCAACACCGCCTATCAGGCCCTTCTCGCCAGCTCGAAGGGCGAAGCTCACGCGCAATTGCTCGGCGAGCAGCGGGCCTGGCTGAAGCATCATCTCAGCGAAACCCATCGCCTCGCCGCGGACCCCAACAACGGGTCCGTCGCGTTCCTCGACTCCCAGGCGTTCGAATTGAAGGACATCGCCGACCGCACGCTGCTGCTTGAAAGGCGCGCCCACGCCTCGCGGTAGACGGTGCTGTTTTGATTGTCAGCGAGTAGGGCGGGCTAGCGAATTATCCGCCGTAGCTCATTGAGCGAAGGCGGAACCCGCCGAAACTGTTGCCAGGGAAGGCCCGGATATTGCTTCGCTCACGCGGGCTACGCTTGCTACTTGGCCGCAATCGGTGGCAGCACCGTTCGAATCGCACTTGAGACGTCTGGCGCGATGTTGTTTCGCAATGCTCGCACGATCCATTGCTCGAATAAGGCCTTGGAAGTGTCTTTCGCTTTACAAGCGATACTCAATATTCCCTTATTGTCGTACCATTTGAGCAGTTCGGGTGCATTTCTTTCCGCAATGGCTTTTTGAAGGCTTTCAGACGCCAGTCTTGCTAAACCTGTTACGTCTAGCGTGCTTGTCTTTACCGTGTAGTCTTCTGAAAGCGCTGTCACGTCTGAAGCGTCGCTGAGGTCGATTTTTTTTAGAATGCGATCGATCCTTCGCCGACAGTATCGCATCACTATCGGAGCCTGATTTTTGAGGTCTGCAGCATGCGCGAATAGTTCGTCTAGAACATTGGACATCTTGGTCTGTAAGGCCGCATCGGCGTAACCCTCGGCCTTTGCTATCGCCTCAAGGACGCTGGGCAGAAGAAATAGGTTTTCGATTTCCGAAACGGGCAGAATCGCGATGCCCTTATCTCCCAACAGCTCAACCTCCGAGGAGTCGTAGGCGTCGGAATCGACTATGCCTCCACAAGTTACGCGTGTGAGTGCGGCGTTGGCCCGCATGGTGGTTACCGCGTGAATGACTTCTTCACATGAGCCGCGAGGAATGACAGTCCAATCGGGATAGCAGGCTCGGTAAATGGCTTGATCAAGACTCCGTCCCCGTCCTTCGACAAAGAGCACGGGCTTGCGGCTACCAAGGATCAGGGTCGTGATATCTTCGCTAAACCCTGTGTCTTCAGGCACCGCATCAATCGTCCAGCCATTCGTCGGACTGTAGTCCCGCAAGACAAACTTTTGGCCTTCACGCGATGCCACAAATTCGAGATCGTGCGATATGAAAACCATCGCACAGTCAGGGCGCGCCGCCTCGAGCTCATCCCAAAGGCGGGACATAATCGAGCGGTGGATATGCAGTTCAGGCTCATCAAAAATCAGAACACTGCATGGAGCTGCCGTGAGCGTCTGTCCAACCAAATAGAAAACTGCGCGCTCCCCGTCACTCATGTCGCCCGCTCTGTACTTTTGAGCGGTTCCGGTGACGATGGCTTGGATATCATCACCGGTAATATCGAGTTTTCGATTGGGAAGGACACGATCCCAAATTTCGACGAGCCGTTCCAACTTGGTAGGGGAGGCTGGTTGGTTAGAGCCAGCGCGTGCGTTCTTATGTGTTTGAAGTGCTACGTTGGCCTGATCGGCAAAGAGAACTTGCACTAAGAGATCGTAGTCATTCAGTAAGAAAGTCGCTGCGCTGCCGTTCCAGCGTACGTTTTCGCGGTTATCGATAGTAGATCCTTCGTGGGCGTGACCGGTCCTGAGTCCCATGGTAGCTACTCGCTCGCTGAGCTTCGGTACTGAAGGATTCAGGTTAAGAGCTCGATGCGCGGAGATGCGATGGGCCTTGTCGTTTAGATTCTTTTCGATGTTGACGGCCAGCCTAGTCTTGCCGGCGCCATTTGCACCGACGAATAGAATAGAAGTGCCCGGATCAACTTGAAGGTTCATCGGAGCAGTTGGCGTCGGGATTGAGAAGCGAAATGTCATGTCGTCCGGTGTCGTTTCGGCTTGCTGGATCGAATCGGAGTGGTTACGGGCGGATACTACAACCGTTAGTATTGGTTGCGTCGAGCAGAAAGCAAAAGGGCCGCCCATTCGTTGGGCGGCCCTCATTCTTAATTTGTGATAGTCTTCCGATCTACCGCCTCACGAACACCCCGTCGTGCTGCCGCACGTATCGCACTTCATGCAGGTGCCATTCCGCACCAGCGTGAAGTTGCCGCACTCCGAGCACATCTCGCCTTCGTAGCCTTTGGCCTTCGCTTCGGCGCGGCGCTCGGCCTTGCTGGGGGCGACGGCTGCGGCGGTGCCGGGCTTGCTCCACTGTTGCAGGGCCTCGAGCTTCTCGGTGGGCGAGAGGTCGTGGCTGACTTCCTGCTTCAGGGCGACTGCGCCTTCGACGGTGTCGGAGGCGCCGCGCGCGGTTGCGCCGTGGGAGGCGAGCGCGGTGACGCGGCTGCCGCCGGCGGGGGCGTTGTCGGCGTTGCCGGTGACTGCGGTCGAGCCGCCGCGCATGACGACGAGGTTGTCGGTGCGCGACCGGGTCAGGCCCTTCGACAGGTACTTTGTCGCCTGGTGCTGGGCGGGGGCCTCATCCGGCTCCTTGCCTTCCTCGACGCCCTTGCCGAGCGCGTCGAAGCCACTTTCGTTCGGATCGACATGGGCGAGGTCGAAGCGCGACATGTAGCTCACCGCGAGCTCGCGGAAGACATAGTCGAGGATCGAGGTCGCGTACTTGATCGAGTCGTTGCCCTGGACGGGACCCGCGGGCTCGAAGCGGGTGAAGGTGAAGGCGTCGACATACTCTTCCAGCGGCACGCCGTATTGCAGACCGAGGGACACCGCGATCGCGAAATTGTTGATGAAGGAGCGCAGCGCCGCGCCTTCCTTGTGCATGTCGATGAAGATCTCGCCGAGCCTTCCGTCGTCATATTCGCCGGTGCGCAGATAGACCTTGTGGCCGCCGACAACCGCCTTCTGGGTGTAACCCTTGCGGCGATCCGGCATCTTCTCGCGCTCGCGCATCACGACGATGCGCTCGACCAGCTTCTCGACGATCTTCTCCGAGACCTGGGTGGCGCGCGCCGCCATCGGCTTGTCGTAGAGCGCTTCCACCGCATCGTCCTCGTCCTCATCGTCGGCGATGAGCTGCGAGTTGAGCGGCTGCGACAGTTTCGAGCCGTCGCGGTACAGCGCGTTGGCCTTCAGCGCCAGCTTCCACGACAGCAGGTAGGCGGACTTGCAGTCCTCCACCGTGGCGTCGTTCGGCATGTTGATGGTCTTTGAGATCGCGCCCGATATGAACGGCTGGGACGCCGCCATCATCCTTATGTGGCTCTCGACCGAGAGATAACGCTTGCCGATCTTGCCGCAGGGATTGGCGCAGTCGAACACGGGATAGTGCTCGGCCTTCAGATGCGGGGCACCTTCGACCGTCATCGCGCCGCAGATGTGCACGTTGGCGGCTTCGATCTCTCGCTTGGTGAAGCCGACGGCCTGGAGCAGGTCGAAGCCGGGGGCTGCGATCGCCTCCGCGCCGATGCCGAGCTGGTCGCGGATGAAGTCTTCGCCAAAGGTCCACTTGTTGAAGGCGAACTTGATGTCGAACGCGGTCGGCAGCGCCTTCTCGACCTTGGCGATGGCTTCATCGGTGAAGCCTTTTGCCTTCAGCGTCGAGGCGTTGATCCCGGGTGCATTCGACAGCGAGCCGTGGCCGACGGCGTAGGCCTCGATCTCGGCGATCTCGCTCTCGCGATAGCCGAGCGCGCGCAGCGCAGACGGCACCGCCTGGTTGATGATCTTGAAGTAGCCGCCGCCGGCGAGCTTCTTGAACTTGACCAGTGCGAAGTCGGGTTCGATGCCGGTGGTGTCGCAATCCATCACCAGGCCAATGGTGCCGGTCGGCGCCACGACCGTGGTCTGGGCGTTGCGATAGCCGTTCACTTCACCGAGCGCGAGCGCGTCGTCCCACGCCAGCTTGGCATGCGCGACGATGTCAGCCTGCGGGCAGGAGGCGTGATCGAGCGGCACCGGGTTGACCGCGAGTGCTTCATAACCACCCGCGTTGCCGTGGGCGGCGCGGCGGTGGTTGCGGATCACGCGCAGCATGTGCGCGGCATTCTTCTTGTAGCCCGGGAAGGTGCCGAGCTCCGCCGCCATCTCCGCCGAAGTCTTGTAGGAGATGCCGGTCATCACAGCGGTCAGCGCGCCGCACAGTGCACGGCCTTCCCTGGAGTCATAAGGCAAGCCCATGGTCATGAGCAGGCCGCCGATATTTGCAAAACCGAGGCCGAGGGTGCGGAACTCGTAGGAGAGCTCCGCGATCGCCTTCGACGGGAACTGGGCCATCATCACGGAGATTTCGAGCACGATGGTCCAGAGCCGGCACAGATGCTCGTAGGACTCGACGTCGAACCGCTTGGTCGTGGTGCTGTAGAAGGTCAGCAGGTTGGCGGAGGCGAGGTTGCACGCCGTGTCGTCCAGGAACATGTATTCCGAGCACGGATTGGACGCGCGGATGTCGCCGGACGCCTTGCAGGTGTGCCAGTCGTTCATCGTGGTGTTGAAGTGCAGGCCGGGATCGGCGGAGGCCCAGGCGGCGTAACCGATCTTCTCCCAGAGGTCGCGGGCCTTCAGCGTCTTGGTCACCTTCCTGGTGGTGCGTCCGACGAGATTCCAGTCGCCGTCGGTTTCCACTGCGCGGAGGAAGTCATCCTTCAGCGACACCGAGTTGTTGGAGTTCTGGCCGGAGACGGTGAGGTAGGCCTCCGAATCCCAGTCGGTGTCGTAGGTGTCGAACGAGATCTCCTTGTAGCCCTGCTTGGCGAACTGGATGACGCGCTTGATGTAGTTGTCGGGCACCAGCGCGCGACGCGCGAGCTTGATCTCGCGGCGGAGCGCCGGGTTCTTCTCGGGATCGAAGCAGTCGTCGCCAGAGCCTTCGCAGTTGACGCAGGCCTTCATCACGGCCTTGAGGTGCTTCTGGTTGATCTTGGAGCCGGTGACGAGGGCGGCGACCTTCTGCTCCTCCTTCACCTTCCAGTCGATATAGGTCTCGATATCGGGGTGATCGGCATCGACCACGACCATCTTGGCGGCGCGGCGCGTGGTGCCGCCCGACTTGATCGCGCCGGCGGCGCGGTCGCCGATCTTGAGGAAGCTCATCAGGCCGGACGAGCGGCCGCCGCCGGACAGCTTTTCGCCTTCGCCGCGCAGGCTCGAGAAGTTGGAGCCGGTGCCGGAGCCATACTTGAACAGGCGCGCCTCACGCACCCAGAGGTCCATGATGCCGCCCTCGTTGACGAGGTCGTCGCCGACGCCCTGGATGAAGCAGGCATGCGGCTGCGGATGCTCATAGGCCGACTTGGACTTGGTCAGCTTGCCGGTCTTCCAGTCGACGTAATAGTGGCCCTGGCCGGGACCATCGACGCCATAGGCCCAATGCAGGCCGGTGTTGAACCACTGCGGCGAGTTCGGCGCGACCATCTGCTTGGCGAGTTGGAAGCGCAGCTCGTCGAAGAAGGCGAGGGCATCTTCTTCCGTGGAGAAGTAGCCGCCCTTCCAGCCCCAATAGGTCCAGCAGCCGGCGAGGCGATCGAACACCTGTTTCGCGCTGGTCTCACCGACGATGCGCTCGTTCTCCGGCAGCGACGCCAGGGCCTCGGTGTCCGGCACCGAGCGCCACAGCCACGACGGCACGGTCTCTTCCTCGACCTTCTTCAGGCGCGCGGCAACGCCGGCTTTGCGGAAATACTTCTGCGCCAGCACGTCGGAGGCGACCTGCGACCAGAACTCCGGAACCTCGACGTTCTCGGCGCGGAACACGACCGAGCCGTCCGGATTGCGGATCTCTGAGGTGGTCAGGCGGAAATTGATCCCTGCGTAGGGGGATTGTCCGCTGGTGGTGTTGCGTCGTTCGATTCGCATGGTCGAGCCCCGTCACTTCTTCTGCCCGGTCCCACGTTTCCCCGCAGGTTGCCGGAATGTTATCTGTTCGCGGACTTCGGAACACGCGTGCACGCCTCCCGTCATCCGCAGCTCAGCCGGTGGATCCGGCCTGTTCTCTCGTCCGCTCGGCGCCGGTTTGGCCCGGCCCTGCGGCGGCACAATCCCTGGGGGGTGCCCGACTGGGTCGGGTCCTCCGGGTCATGCATTCAACGCCCCAAAACGCTTCACGCGACACATCACGCGTACGCTTCTCGCGGGCCGGTTACGGCCTCTGTTTCCGGGTCCTTCTCGGCCCGTTTGTCGTCCCCCAGCCTGGCCTAAAAGACCGGCCCAAAATCAGGGCAGAAAAGCCCTTCACCCGCGGCCCGAAGGCCTGGCGGAGTGGTCATTTTGGAACCCTTGTGGGAGCGACCGGCGGGGACCCAAACACACTCGCGCCGAACAGGTTGAAAGCTAGGCCATGTCCGTCACGCCCGTCAAGGACTAGTACGAGTTTCTGAATCAAACACTAAATATGGTGGAAGGAGGGGGATAACAGGGGTCGATGCCGCGCCTGTGATCGAGCCAACTATCGGTGAGTCCTCAGGGATTCCCAAGCCAAAAAAATTCGCTCCACCTGTGGATTGGAGTTTCGCCCCGCTGTTCACAGGCGAAGTTTTTATTCGCCGTCCCGGATTGAATTTTTGGGACTCACGTAGGCCTACGGGCAAACTACGGATCAGGCATGTCAGAGCCGTGATGGTCGGGCGACAAAATCGCGGGCAAGGTGCGGCCGACTCACTTCCTTTTCATACCCATTTCGTCCCCTTGCCGGGTTCCATGACAGATAAGAAGCCTCACGCGCGGCCGCGCCTTGCGCCCGCCGGCCTGATGTTCCTCGCCATCACCTCGGTGGGCTGGGGGTTCAACTGGCCGTCCACCAAATTCCTGCTCAGCGAGCTGCCGCCGCTGACCCTGCGCGGCACCACCGGGGTGATCGGCGCCGCGCTGCTCGCCGCGCTGGCGCTGATCCGTTCCCAGAGCCTGCATGTCGAGGCGAAGCTGTGGCCGCGCCTTGTGCTATATGCGGCGCTCAACGTCACCGGCTGGATGGTGCTGATGGGGCTGGCGCTGCTCTGGCTGCCGGCGAGCGAGACCGCGCTGATCGCCTACACCATGCCGGTGTGGGCCTCGCTCCTGGCCTGGCCGGTGCTCGGCGAGCGGCCGACGCTGCTGCGGACCATCGCGCTTGTGATGGCGTTCGCGGGGCTTGCCGCGATCATGGGCGGCAACGGGATTTCCGCGAGCGAGGAGAAGCTGCCGGGAATCATCATGGCGCTCGGCGGTGCGTTCGGCTTTGCGCTTGGCACGGTGCTGGCGAAGAAATACCCGCTGGTGATGCCGCCGATCCCGGCCGCGGCCTGGCAGATCGGCCTCGGCTGCGTGCCGATCGCAATCGTCGGCCTCCTGATCGAGACCACGCATATCGACCGCATCACGACGGTGGGCTGGTGGCTCTTGGTCTATTCGACGCTGATCCAGTTCTGCGTCGCCTATGTCGCGTGGTTCGCCGCGCTTGCGCGGCTGCCGGCTTCAGTCGCGGCGATCGGGACCATGGCGGTGCCTGTCATCGGCGTGATCGCCTCCGCGGTCGCGCTGCACGAGCCGCTCGGGCCGATCCAGATCACAGCGCTGCTGTTCACGCTGGCCGGCGTCGCGCTGGCGACAAGGTAAGTTCTTTCTTCCTTCACCGCGTCATTGCGAGGCGCGCAGCGCCGCGGCAATCCACTGTCTCCACAAGCGGCGAAATGGATTGCTTCGCTTCGCTCGCAATGACGGGGGAGAGCGCAGCGCGGCCGTCTGCGCGAGACGCCAAGCGCGCTACCGAGCGCTCATATCACTCGCCGAGCGCCTGCTGCAGCATGCTGGCGAGCTGGGCCTTGCGGTAGGGCTTTGCCAGCAGCAGCACGCCTTCGTCGAGGCGGCCGTGATGCACGATCGCGTTCTCGGTGTAGCCCGAGGTGTAGAGCACCTTGATGCCGGGCCGCCGCTTTGCGACCTCGTCGGCGAGCTGGCGGCCGTTCATGCCGCCGGGCATGATGACGTCGGTGAACAGCAAGTCGAACTTCTCGCCCTTGTCGACCAGCGCCAGCGCGGCACGGGCGTCGGGCACCGCGATGGTCTTGTAGCCGAGGCTGCCGAGCTGCGTGACGACGTAGTTGCGCACCAGCTGGTCGTCTTCCACCACCAGGATGACTTCGCTGCCGCGCCGCGGCGGCTCCGGTGCGGGCGCTTCCACCTCGACCTGGCCGCGGGTAGGGGGCAGATAGAGCTTGATCGTGGTGCCGTGGCCTTCCTCGCTGTAGATCTTGATGTGGCCGCCGGACTGCTTGACGAAGCCATAGACCATGCTCATGCCGAGACCGGAGCCCTTGCCGACCTCCTTGGTGGTGAAGAACGGCTCGAACACCTTGTCCTGCACCGCGTGCGACATGCCGGTGCCGGTGTCGCTGACCGCGAGCAGCACGTAGCGGCCCGGCGTGATGTCGGGATTAACAGCAGCATAGGCGTCGTCGAGCACGATGTTGCTGGTCTCGAACAGCAGCTTGCCGCCGTTCGGCATCGCGTCGCGGGCGTTGATCGCCATGTTGAGCAGCGAGTTGGCAAGCTGCGACGGATCGATATGGACGCTCGCGACGTCGGGCGCGAGCACCGAATTGATCTCGATCTGCTCGCCGAGCGTCGGCCGCAGCAGCTTGGAGATGTCGACCACGGTGCCGTTGATGTCGACGGTGCGCGGCTCCAGCGGCTGGCGGCGGGCGAAGGCGAGCAGATGCTGGATCAACTCGCGGCAGCGCTCGGCGGCGCGGTCGATCAGCTCGGCGGTCTGCGCAAGCTTCGGCTGGCTGCGCAGGCTGTCGACCAGCGTCTCGGTGGTGCCGGTGATGACCGTCAGCATGTTGTTGAAGTCGTGCGCGACGCCGCCGGTCAGCTTGCCGATGGCGTCGAGCTTCTGCGCCTGCTGCAGCTTGTGCTCGGTTTCGCGCGAGGCGGTGATGTCGTGATAGATCAGCGCCGCGCCGGTGATGGTGCTGTCGCCATCGCGCAGCGGCCGGCCCGACACCACGAGGTGCATCACGGGCGCGCCCCGGATCGGCTTGGCGATGAATTCCAGCCCGTCGAATTCCTCACCGCGCAGCGCCCTGGCCGAGGGCATGTCGTCCGCCTGCATCGGTGTGACGCCGTCGGACTGGAACACGTTGCTCATGGCGCGCAGCTGCCGGACCGTCATGCCCGGCTTGTAGCGCAGCATCTTCTCGGCGGCCGGGTTCGACAGCAGCACGATGCCTTCGGTGTCGATCACCAGCACCGCTTCCGCCATGCTGCGGAAGGTGGTTTCCATCACCGAGGTGGAACGGCGCAGCCCTTCGAGCGCGGCGCCGAGATCCTTGGTGCGCTCGGCCACCTTGCCCTCGAGCGACAGATTGGTCGCCTTGGTCGCGCTGAGCGCGCCCTGCAGTTCGCGGCTGGCGCGCCGGGCCGTCACCGTCAGCGCGACTGCGAGCAGCAGAATCATCGCGACGCCCGCGAGGTCGATGGCCAGCAGCAGCCGCCCGTTGGTCTTGGACTGGTCGGTGCGGATCCCGAGCAGGCGGCGCTCCTCGGTGACCAGCCGGTCGAGCGCGGTCCCGACCTTTTCCATCAGCGAGCGGCTCTCGTCGGCTGAGGTCAGCGCCGCGGCGCCGGCCGTGTCGCCCGCCGTGCGCAACCTGATCAGTTCGGCGCCGAGCGCGATGGCGCGATCGACCTGTCCCCTGGTGCCCGAGATCAGCCGCGCTTCCTCGGGCGCCGACTTCACCGCGTTCGTCAGCTCGTCGAACGCGGCGGTGAGGGCGGCGCTCTGCTCGCGAAACTCGTCGGCGAAGGATGTATCGCCCGTCAGCGCGAAGCCGCGCGCCGCGCTCTCGACGCCCCGCGGCAGCGGACGCGCATCCGAAATGCATTTCAGGATTCGGAGCGTGCGATCGACCGAATCAATCTCGCTGCGCGACTTGACGTCCAGCCCGATCGACGCCGCGCTGATGACGAGGAGGATCGCAAGGCCACTGCCGAGGATGAGACGCTGGGAAGCCATCGACGATTAGTACGAGCAATTATTTCGAAAGACGAGCGGAAGGAGCAGACTTCGCAAGACATTCGTTAACGGCGGCAACCAGCGCCTGCGGGGTAAACGGCTTGCGCAGGCAGGCGGACGCCCCGAGCTCGATCGTCATCCGCAGGAAGTCCGGTGCGCGGTCGGCATTGGCGAAGGCGTAACCCGACATCGCGATGACCGGAATCTCGGGGGCGCGCTCGTGGAAGACGCGGATCGCCTCGAAACCGCGCATATGCGGCATAAAGACATCGACCAGCATGACGTCGAACGTGGCCTGGTCCAGCGCGCGCATACCCGCTTCGCCGCCGTCCGCGACGGTGACGTCGAAGCCCTGGCGCTGCAAACACACCTCGATGGCAACGCACACCATCGGGTCGTCATCGACCACGAGAACGCTCGGCACGATGCATCCTCTTGCTGCGGCCTCGCGTGCCGACGACTCGCTTGGCCCGTCCGTCAATTAAGGCGGAACCTGGATGGAAAGTCTGTATCATAGAATGCATATGCTGTTTGCTGACAAGCAGATTTCCAGCTAGCCCTGATACCATCACCTGTATTTGTCCGCCCACATTACGACAGGTCCATGACCGCAGTTCCCGTCGCCGGCCGCGCCCCCCGCTGTCACCGCTCGGCCTCGGATTCCTGGTCGTCGCCTCGATCGGCTGGGGCCTCAATTTCCCGATCATGAAATTCCTCCTCACGGAGTGGCCGCCGTTGTCGTCGCGCGGGCTCTGCGGCGTGGTCGGCGCGCTTGGGCTCGCTCTGGTGGCGCTCGCGCGAGGGCAGACGCTGCGCGTCCCTGATGGCATGTGGTTGCGGCTGGCCCTGGTATCAACGCTGTCGATCGGCGGCTGGGTCGCCTCGATGGGCCTGGCGCTGATCTGGCTGCGCGCCAGCGAGGCGGCCGTGCTCGGCATATCGATCCCGGTGTGGGTCGCGCTGGTGGCCTGGCGGGTGCTCGGCGAGCGTGTCTCGCTGCCGCGTGCGCTCGCACTCGCGGTGGCGCTCGCCGGGATCGCGGCGCTGATCGGCGGCGGCGGGATCGATGCCAGCCTCGGCAAGTTGCCGGGCATTCTGTTCGCCCTTGCGGGCGCGCTTTGCGTCGGGCTCGGCACGGTGCTGACCAAGTTCTATAAGCTCGCTATGCCGCCGCTGTCGCTCGCGGCCTGGCAGCTTGCGATCGGTTGCGTGCCGATCGCGATCGCCGGCGTCCTGATCGAGCAGCCGCAGCTCGCCGCGCTGTCGCAGCTCGGCTGGGCGTCGATGATCTACATGACGCTGATCCAGTTCTGTCTTTGCTATGTCTGCTGGTTCGCGGCGCTCGAGCGGCTGCCGGCCGCGACCGCGTCGATCGGCACCCTGCTGGTGCCCGTGGTCGGCGTGTTGGCCGCAGCGGCCATGCTGCGCGAGCCGCTCAGCGCGAGCGACATCGCGGCGCTGGTTGTGACCTTCGCAGCCGTCGCGGTGGCGTTGCGGACATGAAAAAGGGCGGCGTTGCCGCCGCCCTTCGCCAATTTTAGCAATTCAGGCCGTGATTACGGGCAGGGGTGCCGCAGGCCGTCAAAGCCGAGATAGGTGCCCGAAGCCGGATCGTAGGACCTGTAGCGCTGCGCGCAGTAGCTCGCGTCGCCGCCCGGCGCGGCCTCCACGGCGACAGGCGCGCTGTCGTCGTAATAGCCGTAGCTGTCGTCATAGTATCCGGGGCCGTAGCCGTAATAGCCGGAGCCGTAATAGGCGCCCGAGGCGAGGGCTCCGCCGACGACTGCACCGGCAACCGCGCCCGGCCAGAAGCCGCCGCCACGGTGATAGCCGCCGTGCCAGCCTCCGC
Organism: Bradyrhizobium sp. INPA03-11B; assembly: GCF_040446015.1. Taxonomy (NCBI): domain Bacteria; kingdom Pseudomonadati; phylum Pseudomonadota; class Alphaproteobacteria; order Hyphomicrobiales; family Nitrobacteraceae; genus Bradyrhizobium; species Bradyrhizobium sp. INPA03-11B. Next base: position 12,661 of record NZ_JASGSR010000007.1, on the reverse strand, counting down.
CGCCGCCGCGCCATCCACCGCCGCCGCCACCGGCCCAGTGGCCGCCGCCACCACCGCCGGTCCAACCGCCGCCACCGCCCATCGCAGCACCGCGGCCGCCGCCAAAGCCACCACCACCGCCGCCACCGCCGCGTGCACCACCGCCACCGCCCATCGCGCCCATCTGCGCGGCAGACTGGGCGAACGAAACGGTCGGCGCCACAGCCAACGGCAGCGCAAGCGCCAGCGCCGCGGCGGAGCTCAGAACCTTCATATTGATCATTTTGGACTCCATCAAAACGGACAATGTCTAACCATTTCTGCGGTTGGACGTTCCCGCGCGCGACATTGATTGTCCGTCATGTTGATTTGGCCGGCGGCGCATGTATGGCAGGTGAACAAAACTCTCCGTGACCGCGTCATTTGGTCGCCAAACGGGCTCGTGATCGGGACCCGTGCCGGGAGTGCCGGGCTACCTTGGCGGCGGCTGGACATTTGCGGATTCAGGTGGCATCAGAGCCGGACAGCCTCGAACCCGTGACCGGCCACGCATGAAACAATTCCTGCTGAAATTCTTCACCTGGTGGAACGGCCAGACCTTTGGCACGCAATTGTGGACCTCGCGATTCGGCGAGCTGGTCGGCGAGGACGAGCAGGGCAACCGCTACTATCGCACCAAGGGTGGCGAGATCGACCCGACGCTGCATTTCGAGCGCCGCTGGGTGGTCTATAACGGCTATGCCGAAGCCTCGCGGATCCCGGCCGGCTGGCACGGCTGGCTGCACCACACGGTCGACGTGCCCCCGACCGACGAGAAATACGTCGCCCGGGAATGGGAAAAGCCGCATCTGCCGAATATGACCGGCACTGCGCAGGCTTACCGTCCGTCCGGCTCGACGCTGGCGAGCGGCCGCCGCCCGAAGGCGACCGGCGACTACCACGCCTGGACCCCCGGAAGCTGACCTTCACGCATGGCGGTTTCTGACGTGCACGTGCGCAATCGCGCGCGTGCGGCGCACGCCTGCCTGTGGCAGCGCAAGTGCGCGCCTGTGGACAACGGTAACAGCGGGGACAGGTCGGCCGTTGCCGATGCTGCCCGCTTGCGTTGCGGACGTCTTCGCGGCTCAATGAAGCCATCTTACGGAGATGGGAAACCATCGCGTCGGATCGGGCTCCAGATCGCGACTGTCCCGATGAGCAGCGGCCTCCGAGTTGGATGCGGCCGGGAGATAGGCCCCCGGTACAGATGTCCTGAAATCGCCCGCAAATGTGAGGCCACCGTGAGACAGGAAGGGCCGCTCGGGAAACCGGGCGGCCTTTTTCTGTTGGCAAGTTCTGTAGCAAGGCAGGCGAAGCGTCAGGGCGCTACCTTGCCTCGGCCTTACCCTGCGCCAGCGGCCTCGCAACCTCGCGAACGCAATCGGCAAACACCTGCGCCACCGGGCTCAGCATGCGGCCCTTCAGGGTGAAGATCGCCGTCGGCAGATGCCATCGCGGCAACGCCACGGGCAGCGCCTTGAGCAGGCCGGCGCCGGGGCCGAACCGCAGCGCCGAGCCCGGAACGAGTGTGAGATAGCGTCCGGTGGCGAGCAGGCTGATACGCAGGTGGAGCGAGTTGCTGAAGATCGTTGCGGTGGGGACCGGCAGCTTCGCGACACGGAATGCTTCGACGAAAGGCGAGCCGGCTTCCGCTTCCAGCGTCGACAGGATCCACGGTGCGTCGACGAGGTCAGAAAGCGTCAGTTTGCGGCGGCGCGACCAGGAGCTTTGCGGGCCGGCGACGACGGCCAGCGGCTCGTAGAACAGCGGCTGCATGTCGATGTCGGAGTCCGGTGTCTCGGTCAGCAGCCGCGAGATCACGATCTCGCATCGACGCTCCCGCAGCAGGTTGAACTGATGCTGCGCGGTGCCTTGCTCCAGCCTGACGCGCAGCCGCGGCAGTCGCTTCGACAGCCGCTCGATCGCTGCCGGCACGAGGCCGGCGGCCCACACCTCGGTGCAGGCGATGCGCAACTCGCCCGCCTTGGGATCGGCAAGATACGCGATCTCCTCGACGCTCTGCCGAAGTTCGTCGAACACCGCGGTGCCGCGCCTGAGCAGCGCCTTGCCGAACAGGGTCGGCGCGATGCCGCGCGCCGTGCGGTCGAGCAGCGTCACGCCGAGCATGTGTTCGAGATTGGCGATGGTGCGCGAGATCACCGGCCGCGAGATCGCCAGACGCTCGGCGGCCTTCGCCATGCTGCGCTCTTCGACCACCGTCATGAAGACGTGGAGGTCGCGAGGCTTGAGAAAACGCCCAACCCTGTCAGCCCAGCGCATATGACGTACCTAAACGGCTACCGGCCTGTCGAATAATCGACCTTGTGGATACTCCTGTTCTGGCGCTGACTCCAGCTCCGGCTGAACTGTCGGCCTGGACCAGAGATGCAGGAGACGTCGATGAGGGGCATTCGCGTCGCGGTCACGGCGCTTGTACTGGCGATGAGCGTGACGGCCGGCGGTGCGGCCGAGGTCACGGTTCTCAGCACGCCGACCATGAAAGGCGTCTTCAACGAGCTTGCGCCCGCGTTCGCACGCGCGACCGGCCATACGCTTGCCTTCACCTTTGAGGGCATGCCAGTGCTCAAGCGGCAGATCGAGGCGGGCGAGAAGTTCGATGCCGCCGTCTTGCTGCCGGCGGCGGTCGATGATCTTGCGCGGCTCGGCAAGATAGCCGCGGGCTCTCGATCGGACATCGCCCGCACGGCCGCTGGCGTCGCGATCCGCACCGGTGCACCGACGCCCAAGGTCGCCTCCAGCGAGGACCTGAAGCGAACGCTGCTGGCGGCGAGATCGATCTCCTATTCAAGCGAGAGCGTGAGCGGAAGCTATTTCCTTCATCTGCTCGATCGCCTCGGGATCGCGGACGACGTGAAGCCGAAGCTCCTGGCCGTGGCAGGACGGAACCCGGTGGAGGCCGTCGCGCGCGGCGAGGCGGAGCTGACGGTGATCACCGTGCCGAACATCATCGGCGTCGAGGGCGTCACTCTCGCGGGCGTTCTTCCGGACGAGTTGCAGAACTACACCACCTTCAGTGTCGGCATCAGCGCCAATGCCGGCGAGCCGAAGGCGGTCGCGCAATTGATCGCATTCCTGCACTCGCCGGCGGCTGCCGCTGCGATACGGAGCAAGGGACTGGAGCCGATTGCTCCCTGAAGCTCTGTCTTGGCTCACGGGTGCAATCGGCGGGGGCGATCACGAGGGCCCGCTTTGGGCGAGGCGCGCCGCCGCGCGGCCCATCAATTCGCCGCGGCGCGCGTGCGCCGGTCCCATCCGTTCCTTCATCAACGCGAGGATCTCGGCCGGCGCGGTGTCGGGCGACCCGGCATTGAACGGCGGCGCCGGATTGTATTCGAGCCTGAGCTGGATCGCTTCCGCGGTCTTGCGGTCGACCAGCTCGGACACCAACGTCAGCGCGAAATCGATGCCGGCGGTGACGCCGCCGCCGGTGAAGCGGTTGCGGTCGACGCAGACACGGGTTTTGGTCGGAATCGCGCCGAAGCCCGCAAGGAAATCGATCGCGCTCCAATGCGTGGTGGCGCGATAGCCCTTGAGCAAGCCCGCTGCGCCGAGCACCAGCGAGCCCGTGCAGACCGACGTGACGTATTTCGCGCCCGCGGCCTGCTTGCGCAGGAAGCCGAGCATCTCCTCGTCGTCCACCATGTCGTCGGTGCCGAAGCCGCCGGGCACGCAGATCACGTCGAGCTGCGGGCAATCGGCAAAGGTCGTGGTCGGCGTCAGCACCATGACGGAGTCGCTCGGAACCGGTTCGATCCGCTTCCAGATCAGATGCACCTTCGCACCGGGCACCGACGAGAACACCTGCAGCGGACCGGTCAGGTCGAGCTGGGTCACCTTCGGGAAGACGAGCAATCCAATCTGCAGGGGTTCGGACATCGGAGGCCTCCAAATAGCGCTTGACGGAACCAGGATGCCATGATGGCCTCTTGTCAAGAATGGCGTATTTCCCTCGTTTTCGGACGAGGTGGCTGCCGCAAAGGATTTGGCGATGATCGGCATCCTGATCTTTCCCGACTTCCAGCTGCTCGACGCGGCCGGCCCGATCGCGGCGTTCGAGATCGCGGCACGCTTCGCCAACAACCCGCCCGGTATCAAGACCATTGCGGTCAAGGCCGGGCCGGTCCGCTCTTCGTCCGGCGTCGAGATGCTGGCGCGCGGCCTCAAGCCGTCGGCGGCGATCACGACGCTGATCATCGCGGGCGGCAACGGCGTGCGGACGCCTGCGAGCTGTCCGACCACGCTGTCATTCGTGCGGCGGATGGCGGGCCGCGGCGTCCGCGTCGCCAGCGTCTGCTCCGGGGCTTATGTGCTGGCCGAGGCCGGCCTGCTCGACGGTCGCCGCGCCACCACGCATTGGCAGCGCACGCCGCATTTCGTGAAGAGCTATCCGAAGATCAAGCTCGAGCCGGACCAGATCTTCGTCCGCGACGGCAACATCTGGAGCTCGGCCGGCATCACCGCCGGCATCGATCTCGCGCTCGCCATGATCACCGAGGACTATGGCGACGAGGTTGCGCAGAACACCGCGCGTCAGCTCGTGCTGTATCACCGTCGCAGCGGCGGGCAGTCGCAGTTCTCCTCGCTCCTGGAATTGAAGACGCCGAACGGAAGGTTCGGCCCGCTGCTCGCCTGGGCGCGGGAAAATCTCGACGCGCCGCTGACGGTCGAGGACCTCGCCGACAAGGCCGGGATGAGCTCGCGGCATTTCACCCGCGCCTTCATCGCCGAGACCGGCACCACGCCGTCGAAAGCAGTGGAGCGGCTGAGGATCGAGGTGGCGCGGCAGCGCGTGCAGTCGTCGGGCGAGGCGATCGAGCGCGTCGCCGAGATCACCGGGTTCCGCGATCCCGAGCGGATGCGCCGCGCCTTCATCCGTGCCTTCGGCCAGCCGCCGCAATCGCTGCGCCGGGCATCGCGCGCGGGCTAGGTCGTGGGCCGCAGAAACGCCGGCGAGTTCCTTGGAAAACGGCGAAGCGAACATTGCCGCCGATGAGGGGCGGTCGCCAAACTCATCGGCACTGCCGGTGGAGGCAATTTGAGTTTGGGACAAGTTCATTGTCCAAACTCATCCGATCCATGCTGTCTTTGTAGTGAACCGGCGCGACGGTTCCCGTGACCCACGTCAAGTGGGCGTTGGGGACCCGAGGAGGTTCTAATGACAAAGCATCGAACGATTACCGGGTTCGTCGCCGTCGCCCTGCTAGCTGTCACTGCAACTGCCGCGACGGTGAGGTCGCACTTGCCCCGGACCGCGGGCGTTGTCGTCTCCGACATGGACGCGCTCCCGGCCAAGGATTTTAGCGACCGCTGGTCGCCGATATCCGCTTTGGCTTCGCCAACGGACACGGCTGAGCGTGCACCTGACGTGCGTTAAGTGATGATTGGCGCCGGTCCGGCCATTCGAGGCCCGCAGAGTTTGCTGCAGCACAAAACCCCCGCCGAAGCGGGGCAGGATGTTGAACGACTTGGTCTCCAGCGACTTGGTCTCGAATAGAAACTAACGGTTCCGCCGCGCCGGAATGGCGCGGCCATTCACCAATACACGTCGAAAATCCACAGATACTCGGAGCACGAAACGCGCCCGAGCCGAACGATCACCGGGTCAATGTGTCGGTCGCGATCTTCTTCTTGAGTGCTTCGCAGGTATCCCTGACCTCCGTAGTCATCAACGAGACGGCTTCGATCTGCAGGAAAAAGCGCTTGCCCTGATCGCGGTAACCCGCAGCGAACTCCTTGATCTCCGCGATCATGTCGTGGACGCCTGCCACCATGACCTCGCAGTTCTTGGCGGCCAATTGCAGTTCCGATCCGAGGGCCTCGATCTCTTTCACCGCCGCTTCATATTCGCGCACGACCGCCTCGGCCGACAGCATGCCCACTTCGTTGACGCCGTTGCGGTGTTCGACGTAGTCCGGCATCGGTGAGAGAGGCCGGACATTGCTGCGTGGTCGATGCGAATTCACCGTTTCGATTTCGCCTTCCGTCTTCTCCAACGGGGCGCGGGCGAGGACTTCTGCACTAACACTCATGCGACGCTCCATAAGTTGTTACGGCGAATGGAGTTTAGCAATGTCAACGGATTTGTCTCGCTTTTCCACAAGTTTGAGACAACGCGATTGTTGCGTCGCAACATGGTCAGTTCCGCATTTCCGTCAATGCGGCGCGTCGGGATGCCAGCCGAGGAGGGCCAGCATCACGAAGAAGCCGACGACGTAGGCCACCATGATCGGCCAGCCCTGGGTGATCCATCGGACCACCGACTTGGCCTCCGGATAGAGGTTGGACACCGCGACGCCCGCGGACGAGCCGAACCAGACCATTGATCCGCCGAATCCGACCGCATAGGCGAGGAAACCCCAATCGTAGCCGCCTTGCTTCAGCGCCAGCGCGGTCAGCGGGATGTTGTCGAACACCGCCGAGACGAAGCCGAGCCCGAGCGCGGTCTGCCACGATGCGGCCGGCAGCGTCTCCACCGGCATCATCGATGCCGCCGTCACCAGCGCGAGCAGGAACACGGTGCCCTTGAGCGTCTCGGGCATGACAGGCCAGTCCGGCCGCCGCAGCAGCGCGGTGACGAGGATCGCGGCCCAGACCGCGAGCCCGAGCACCGGCAGCGCGTCAAGCAGCGCGGGGAATTTCAGATTGGCCGTGACGTTGGCGGTCAGCGCGGCGAGCAGGATCACCGCGACGATTGCGACCCGCGCCCAGTCGATGCTCAGGCCGGATGGCGCTTTCTTCACAATCGGGGAGAAGCGATGCTGCTGCAGCGAGGCCGGTACCGCGAACACCAGCATCGCGACGATGGCGGCAACATAGGCGTCGACGACGGTGAGCGGACTGACGCCGTCGATCCACATCATCGTCGTCGTGGTGTCGCCGACGACGCTGCCGGCACCGCCGGCATTCGATGCGGCGACGATGGCCGCGAGATAGCCGATATGGACGCGGCCGCGGAACACGTGGCGCGCGACGGTGCCGCCGATCAGCGCGGCTGCGATGTTGTCGAGGAAGGCCGACAGCACGAACACGATCACCAGCAGGATCAGTCCGCCCTTCCAGTCATCGGGCAGTAGCGCCGGCATCTCGTCCGGGATGCGGCTCTCCTCGAAATGCCGCGACAGCAGCGCAAATCCCATCAAGAGCAGGAACAGGTTCGCGAGCGTGACCCACTCATGCTCCATGTGGTGCACGAGACCGGGCAGGCCCGCGCCGAATTTCGCAAAGCCGGCGAAGATCAGCTTGTAGGCAACGATCGCGGCAAGACCCGTCAACGCCACGGCGAGCGTATGGTGATGGAAGATCGCGACGCCGAGCAGCGTCAGCGCGAACAGGATGAAGTCGAACGGGATGCCGTAGACGAGGATGGGCGTGAGCAAGATGATCCTCGCTGGCTGGAGTGCTCGGCGGCGTGAGGCGCGTCCGGCCGCACTATCGCGCGGCGCGGAGAACTGCAAGGCGCGCTAACGCCGCAAGCTGTGCGCACCATGCGCGCCCGAGCCTCGACCACGGGACGTCGCTGCGTACGTCGTCCTTGATCGGATCGCTCAGCCCAGCGACTTCAGCCAAGTCCCTTCAACCACGTGCTGATCTCGGTCACCGCGACATTGGCCTGATTGAGCAGCTTGCCCATGGTGAAGAAGCCATGGAACTGGCCGGGGAAATGCCGGTAGGTCACGGGCACGCCGGCGTCTTTCAGGAATTTCGCATACTCGTCGCCTTCGTCGCGCAGCGGATCGGCGCCGGCGGTCAGCACATAGGCCGGCGGCAGTCCGGCGAAGCTCTTCGCGCGTGCGGGCGAGGCGCGCCAGTCGGTGCTGTCGGCGCCGCCCAGATAATGGTTGGCGAACCAGCCGATCACCGAATGCGTCAGCAGGATGCTGGTCTCGGGCTCGCGGTGCGAGGCATGCTTCCGCGAGAAATCTGTGCCGGGATAGATCAAGAGCTGGGCGGCGAGCTTCGGTCCGCCGTCGCGGGCGGTGAGCGCAACCACGGCCGCGAGATTGCCGCCGGCGCTGTCGCCGCCGACGATCAGCCGCGTGGCGTCGATGCCGAGATCTTTTGCGTTGGCGGCGACCCATCGGGTCGCGGTCACGGCATCATCGACCGCGGCGGGGAAGCGATGTTCGGGCGCAAGGCGGTAATCGACCGAGATCACGATCAGCTCGCCCTCATGGGCCATCTTCTGGCAAACCACCTCATGGGTATCGAGATCGCCGATTACCCAGCCGCCGCCGTGGAAGAACACCAGGCACGGCGCGAGCCCGCCCGTCTTGCGCAATGTCTTCGGCGTGTAGATGCGGGCCGGGATGCTGCCGTGCGGCGCCGGGATCGCGAGCTCCTTGCTCGATTCAAGCGCGGGCGGCTCGGGATTGGAGACGATGCGGGCGGCGCGGTAATATTCGCGCGCTTCCGGTGCGGTCAGCGTCTCGTAGGCGGGACGGCCGGCCTCCTGGAAGGCCTTGTAGACGGCGGCGGCATCGGGATCGAGAACGACGGGCATGGACGACAAACCTTGTTGTGATGCTTGATGGTGTCATTCCGGGGCGATGCGAAAGCATCGAACCCGGAATCTCGAGATTCCGGGTCTGGTGCTCACGCACCATCCCGGAATGACAGTTGCGTCAGGCGGCGGTGCGGCCGCCGTCGACGGTGTAGGCGGAGCCGGAGACGTAGCTCGCCTCGTCGGAGGCGAGGAACGCGACGATGGAGGCGACCTCGCTTGCGAGCCCGAGCCGGCGCGCCGGGATGCGGTCGACGACCTTCTCGACCGGCGGCGGCGCGTTGCCGCCGGAGCGGCCCTGCAGGATCGTGCTCAACATCCGGCTCTCGATCATGCCGGGGCAGACGCAATTGACGCGCACGCCGGTGCCGGTGCATTCCCAGGCCGCGCTCTTGGTCAATCCGATCACCGCATGCTTGCTGGCGCTATAGGCCGCGATCATCGGCGATCCCATGAGGCCGGCGATCGAGGCGGTGTTGATGATGCTGCCCTTGTTCTGCTTCAGCATGACCGGCAGCACATGCTTCATGCCGAGGAAGACGCCGACGACATTGACGTCGAGCACCCGGCGAAAGCTCTCCAATGAATATTCAGAGATCGGCCTGATGTCGCCCTCGATGCCGGCATTGTTGTAGAAGGCGTCGATGGTGCCGAAGCGGTCCACCGCGGCGCGCACATAGTCCCTGACCTCGTCCTCATCGGTGACGTCGGCGGTGATCGACAGGGCCTCGGCCGAGGCGGGCAGGTCCTTGATCGCGGCGGCAAGATCGGCCCCCTTACGGTCGACTGCGACAATCCGCGCACCGCGTTCGGCGAGCAGATGGAGCGTGGCGGTTCCGATGACGCCGGCAGCCTCGGTGACGACGGCAACCCGGCCGTCGAGCCTGATGCGATCGGGCATGTTGGATTTCCTCTGGCTGGTCCGGTTCGATCCGGATTTTCCTGGTTTTCACGCGTTGCGGCGCGCCTTCAGCGTGAGGACTATCACACGTGTTCCCAAGGGTGGCCAGTGGGTAGCCAGTGGGTAGCCAGTGGGTGACCAGAGGGCGGGGGGAGAGGTGGCCGGGTGCCCTTTCCCCGCCGTATTCGGCGTGTTAACCGGTGGCCTGCGAGCGGCCGATATCAAGGTAGACTGTCGCGCGCCCGATTCGCCCTTTAAAGCCGCGCGAGATGCTTCGAACCGTTGCCCTGACTGGCTTTGCGGCCCTGATTGCCGCCTCAACCATCTCGCTTGCGCCGCCCGCGCGCGCGCAGATCGGAACGATTTTCTCCGATCCCGCGCCGCGTCCGCCCGGCTCGATCCCGCGTGGCCAGGTGGCCCCTCCCAGCGACGACGACGAGGAAGTGCCGGAATTGCCGCGCGGCCGCCTTCTGCCGACGCAGCCCCGGGCGTTGCCGCCCGGCCAGGCGGTGCCGCCGCCCGGCAGCGTGCAGTCGCAGCCTTTGGCGCCGCCGCCGGGCTCGACGGTCGCTCCGCCCGGTGTTGCCGTGCAGCCGCCGCAGCCCGGCGGTCCGGCCGTTGCCAACACGCCGCCCGGCGCCAACCCGCTGCCGCCGGGGCAGCGTCCCAAGGGCGCGCCGCAGGGTGCACCCCAGGGCGCCCCGCAGCAGACGCCTGCCACGTTGCAGCCGGGTGACGAGGTGGTGCAGGAGCCGCCCTCGACCAAGATCACCAACAAGAAGGCGAGCTTCTCCGGCCTCGACAAGATCACCGGCCGCATCATCAATTTCGACGAGGATATCGGCGAGACCGTGCAGTTCGGCGCGCTGCGGGTGAAGACCGATGCCTGCTACACCAGGCCGTCGACGGAAGCCGCCAACACCGACGCCTTTGTCGAGGTCGACGAGATCACCTTGCAGGGCGAGGTGAAGCGGATCTTCTCCGGCTGGATGTTCGCGGCGAGCCCCGGCCTGCACGGCGTCGAGCATCCGATCTACGACATCTGGCTGACCGACTGCAAAGGGCCGGACCAGACCATCGTGACCGCCGCGCCCGATCCGCCGAAGGCGCCGACGCCGCCTCCGCCGCCGGCCCAGAAGCGCGCGCCGCCGAAGCAGGCCGCGCCGCGTCCGCCGCCGCAGCCGCTGCCGCAGTACCAGCAGCAGCCGCCACCTCCGCCGCCCCAGCAGCAGCGGCCGGGCGGGTTGTTCGGCGGTCTGTTCGGAAACTGATCGCGTCCCGCGATGACTGCGGGGCGCTCATGGCCGATCAAGGCATTCGATTGATCGGGGCGAGTTGGCCAGCCTGGCAGAAGCCCGAGCCATCGCGCCCTTCGGTCGCCGCGACGCGCACCCAGCTCGACTTGCTCTCAAGGACCGTCACCGTCGATCCGCGCCGCAATGATTTGAGCACGTTGGACCCTGCCGACGGCTGCGCGAACAGACCGGCTCCTGGCTGCACGACGAACATGCGCGACTGATTGATCCTGGTGAGGTCGTCCGCGGCGGTCCACGGTCCCGCGCGATCGAAGAAGCCGAGGCTGGCGGCGTCGGTCCGGACCAGATTGACGTCGAGTGCAACATTGCCGCACGGCAGCTCCAGCGCATGCTGATAGAGCGTCCAGCCTGCGTTGTTGTAGAAGCTCCTTGTGTCGGCCCATCCGATGGAGCCGGGAAGCCAGAACTGCGTGGCGAGCCCGCGCTGTCCCAGCTCGTTGCAAATCCTGCCGGAGCCGTAGACGCCGACGCGGAGCGTCCCGCGCTGCCGGAATGCGTCGTTGACCGCCTCGAAATAGCTCAGCACCTTTGCGACGCTGCGCGCGTCCGGCCAATCGCCATCGACACCGAAATAGACCGCGGTTTGCGCAGGCTGGCCGATCCGGCCGGCCTCATCGAGCGAGAACAAGGCGTCCGATCTGCCGCGATCGGCGGTGAAGGTCTGAAGGCTGCTGTTGTTATATTGATACGCGATGCCCAATGCGAGACCGGCACCCAGGATCGCGTCGGCCTCCGGTTTTGTAATGCGCTTGGTCGGCAGACTGGGCTGGTAGCCCGCTGCATAGTATCTGACGATCGCCTTGACGCCGCTTTGCTTGATGGCGGGAAGGGCTCTCGTGACGTCCTCCGACGAGTCGGCGATGGCTGGAAGCTGAAGCTTTGCGGCAGCCGCCGTCGCGGCCGTTGCAAGGTGGCCGAATGCCGAGGCGGCAAGGCATCCGAACAGCGCATCGCGGCGCGTGAGCGTCGTTGGGCCAATTGTGCTTCGGCGCATGATGCGTCTCACTTTTCAAATGGGCTTCCGGGAAGCAGCACGTGGTTCTGCACGGTCAGCCCGGTGAGTTGCCAAACGTCCGCGTAGGAGACGATCAGCGAGGGATAGATCGGGATATGGATAAAGGCAGCCTTGCCGCTTCCGAACCGAACCGTCTGGCTGCAATCGAAGTGCAGGTGTGTGGACGTTCCGTGGTGCACGCCGCCCATCCAGTTCGAAACCCGCCCGAGCACGGTCACGCCCTTCTGGACGCGCTTGCCGACAATTCCGGCGGGAATGGAGGCTGGATCCATGTGCAGGTAGCGACATTCGGTGCCATCGTCCATCGCCATGATGAGCGTGGTGTTCTTGGTGACGAGGCGGACGGTGCCGTCCTGGAAGGCGACGGCTTCGTATTTGTCCTCTTCGGGCCCGCTCGGTCGGATGTCGTCGCCCTGGTGTCCCTTCTTCATCGGGCACAGCGGCATCGGCCACGTCCGCTTGCCTTCGCAGAACGTGTCCTGCCAGCAGCCCTGGTAGTTTCGTGGATCGCTCAGCGAACCTCCCGGGCCATATTGTCCGCCATAGCCGAAGATCTGCGAGTTGAGATGGGCCTCGAAATTGGCGGCCTGCGGTCCGACCTTCAGCGGAAATGCCATGCCGGCGAGGCGCACGGTCCGGTCGGCATCGCCCTGGGCGGTGTCGCGTGCATTAAGCTTGCCCGGGGAGTTGAAGCAGAATGCGCTCTGCGCTTCCGCGCCGGTGCATGACACAATAGTTGCGAGCAGAAAGGCGCAAAGTATGGCTGGCGCGCGCACGGCAAATCTCCACAAATGAATGAAAATCAGTCGCGCACACCGGGCGCGAGCAGCACGGCTCTCGAAAGCATCTTCGTGGCAAAGGAATTGGTCTTGCAGTAGGGATAGGTCTTC